>JAZFYO010000282.1:0-5735 GCA_036443615.1 Binatia bacterium
ATATCGGCTTCCAAAAATACAAGAATCCGATTCCGTCATTCTATTCCTACCAGAGCTTGCCGCCGAACCTCGAAATATCTCCCCTCTATCTCACCGAGGGATCCGGTCCCACGGTATTGAAAGTATGGGGGTTGGGGATGTGGCCATTCCACCGCGTCATGTTGAACGGCGAGCAACTACCGACCAGTTTCGTCTCAAAGAACGAGCTTGAGGCGATCATTTCACCCGAGGCGATCGCAAAGGCGGGCACGTACATCGTCACGCTCAAGAGCGAAGGAGAACCACTGCCCGAGTCCCATCGGGCCCATCTCGTGGTGGGCTATAACCAATAGCGTGCCCCCAACCGGGGTCAGAGTGGCCCCGGGCCCAATACGAATTGACAAAATCATAATTCTGGGTAGTACCCAATTAAAGCGTCGATTAATTTCAATGTAAACCCCGCCTCTTGAGGCGGGTACAAAGCCGATGGGGTTTCCCCCGTGGAGTCGCGGTCCATTACTCCACAGGGGGGAGAATTGGTAGCTCTCCCCTTTGGTCGAACACGGGGTTTGAATCCCCGTGTTCGATATAACTTGGTTACCTCTGAAAAGAAATGGAGGCTTTGGTTATTCCTCACGGGCCAATTTTGTCAGATGCCGTCTCATTTTGATACATTCTGAACCTCTGCCTAGGCAAGAATTCTTAGGTTACAAGGAGTTACGAGGATTGGCATAGGCATTGCATCAGTATTCAATGAGGCCTCCCCCTTCTGAAGCGAGTTCTTAATCGGGTTCGAACACGACTGTGAAAATCGAAAACGCGGAGAAGTAAGGAAGTATGGAACATAAAAACCTGTTGTGCAGAGTCATCAAGTCAAAATTTGTCGTGCGGTTTGCAGCGGTGTTGCTCGGTGTGATCATGCTGCCCGGCTGCACGTCAGAGCCTCCCGATCCCCAAGCCAAACTCATCGCGAAGGGGAGAGAGATCTTCTTTAACGAGACATTTGACGGGAATGGGAGAACATGTGGGACGTGTCACCCAGCAGAAAATAACCTCACCATTGATCCTGCCTTCATCGCCACGCTACCGGATGACGACGCCCTTTTTGTCGCCGAATTCACACCGGAGCTGAAAAAGAACTTCGAAAACCCAAGGTTGATGCGAGAGTTTGGTCTCATCCTGGAAAACCAGGATGGCTTCGATGACCTGGAAAACAATTTCAACATGCGTGGCGTGCCACACACACTCGCTCTGCGGGCATCGGTGGATAGCCCCCAGGGTCCGCGTACCGGTTGGTCCGGTGACGGCTCGCCCGGGGATGGGTCGGTCCGCTCATTCGCCGTCGGTGCGGTCATTCAGCACTTTCCCAAGACGTTGAATCGCGTCGCCGGAGTCGATTTTCGGCTCCCGACCGAGGAGGAACTGGATGCCCTGGAGGCGTTTCAGCTCTCCCTAGGGCGACAACAGGACTTGACTCTGCCGCTCCCTCTGAAGGGGACCGTCGCAAAGAGAGGGCAGGAGATCTTTCTCGACAACTCCCTCGGCAAGTGCAACCTCTGCCATGTCAATGCCGGGGCGACGGCGAATTTTGGTGGTGGCAACATCGGGAACGCCAACTTTGATACGGGCGTCGAGGATCTTCCCGATCAACCGGCTGATCTGACAGGTGAACTAGTCCCGCCTGACGACGGATTCGGTACGCCAGGCGATGGCTCGTTCAACACCCCAGTTCTAGTGGAGGCAGCGGATACTGGCCCCTTCTTCCACAACAACGCCATCGAGACGATCGAGGGGGCGGTCGCCTTTTACAATGGGGACACGTTCAGTAATTCCCCTTCGGGCCGCGCTCTGGCCAACGTGGATCCCAATGGTGTCGCAATAAGGCTTGATGCCACTCAAGTCGTAGGCGTCGGAGCATTCCTCAGGGTGATTAATACCATGGAGAACATCCGGTTGAGCATCGAGCTATTGGAAACGAGTAAGCGTGAGAGTTCGAAAGAGGCCAGGGAGCTGCTTGGACGTGCCGTTAAAGAGACGGAAGACAGTATCATGGTGCTCGAAGGGGGTGGCCTGCACCCCGAAGCTGTCGCTCGTTTGAGAGAGGCTAAAAAGCTGACCGAGAAAGCAGCCCGTAGATGGTTTTTCCGACGCGCAAAGATTATAGAGGCCATACGGGAGCAGAATAAAGCGAGGGATTTGCTCGTCGAACCATCGTAGGCGAGTGACGTGCAATGAACAGAGGGAGGCTTACGGCCATGCTGAAGTATGTGATGGGAATTATTGCGATAGGAGTAGTGCTATGGGGCAGCCCGCCTAATGCGCGCGGACAAAAGGCGACCGAGATGTTTATCCCTCTCGGGCAGTCTCCGGGGCTGTCCGGCAAGTATACGGTGAACGGAACCATCGAAACGGTCGACGCTCGGAATCGGACCATCATAATTGCTGGACCGTCGGAAACCTGGAGCGCACAAATCACCGATCGCACGAAGATCTGGTTGGACAGAAGTAAGCTGCAATTAACCAATCAGAAGGGAACTTTCGCGGATCTGCGTAAGGGCCAGTTGGTCGAGGTCAAGTACGAAGACACCAAGCGCGAAGGCAAAAGTCCCGCGGACTGGATCAAAGTGCAGCTCACCGGATCCGGCGCCTAGATCCCCGCTTCCTCTTGGTCTAATACTGAGCGAACTCAAGCCTGGAACGACTTCCAGCGAAAAAGAATTGACCCTAATGTTTTACATGACTTTTTCTAAGTAACTTCCTAAATCCTTTTAGAATTTTTTAATCCCCCCGTTTCTTGTGATCGCTCGCCCTTAGATAATCCGCTGGCTAATTGGCATCGCTCCTTGACTTTCGTTTTTTCTTCGCCTACTATCTTTCCTGCTGTTTCGATGATTATCAGGGAGGGTAGGATGGGTTCTGCGCCAATTATCAAGCTGTCAAGAATTAGCCTCTCCTCCTTACTCGTAGGACATGCTGGAGAAGGCCAATTGTTGGCCCTCTACGGGCATTCGGGGGTTCATTCCCTGGCCCAGAAGCTTCTTGCCCGGCCCTTGTTTCACGGCTACGGGGTTGTTGTCCTTGACGCGGGAAACCTCTTTGACCCTTACCTGATCTCCCGAATGGCCCCGGCCCTGGGGAGAGATCCCAGGGAGCTTCTGTCGAAGATTCTGATATCGCGCTCCTTTACCTGCTATCAGACCCACGCCCTTATACAAAAGGCACAGAAGGTCTGTACCAGCCCCACCGGGATGATCTCCCGCATAGTCCTTGTCCTTGGCTGCCTCAGAACCTTTTATGACGAAGATGTCTCCTTCGGGGAAAGAAGGGCCCTTCTCCAGAAAACTCTCATTCTCCTTAAAGGGATCTCTCAGAGGGGAATAACGGTCCTCGCTACTGCGGAAGATCCGCCGATCAATGTCCGGGGCGGGTTCACCGACCTCCTGGTGGGCGTCTCCGACAGAGCGGCCAGGCTTGGCCTCGATCAAGACGGCTCCCTCGGCATCGATCTCGTCAAGGGAATGAACGAACCGGGCATCTTAAGGAGGTGATGACTCATGGGTCGAACGGTCCTCTCGTTTAATCAAAAGATCCTGTCCATTGAGTCCGAGTGGAGTAAGTTCCGGAGGGCCTTGAGAAAAGAGGACCAGGAGTTGCTCGACGATCTCTTCGGCTTTGCCAAGTACCACTCGGCGCCCTCGTCCTATTTTTCGACGCCCAACCCGATGGAGCCCATTTTGATAGCCATGCTGATAGAGCTCCTTAAAGAGGTGAGAAAGCTCAGGCTCGAGCTCAAGGTCAAAGCGGGGAGTCTGGATGCCGGAGAGAACTCCGCCCAAGAAAACTCAGATTGAAGGCTGGGTCTTTGACGTTCAGGAGGAGGCCAAGGGGGTAGGGCTCTGGCTGGTGGATGGGCAGGGGAAGGCGCAGAAGTTTTTCTACCCTTTCAGGCCCTACTTCTATATCGCAGGTAATCGGTCTCGTCTGGAAGCGGCCTTGAGGATTCTCAAGCAGTGGAAGGTCCCCATCTTTCTTCAGCGGGAGGAGAAGGGGGAGTTCTATTCGAACAGGACCATCCCCTGCCTCAGGGTCTCCACGGATTCTCCGCAGGCCTACATGAAGATCGTAAAGGCCCTTACCGCGGCGAGGGAGGAGGGCTTTGAGCTTTACACCTGCGACATCCCTGTAGCGCAGCTTTTCTTTATCGAGACCGGCCTGTTTCCCATGGCCAGGGTGATCCTTGAGGTGGAAGAGGCTGCCGATGGGTCGGCTCCTCTTGTGCGCCGTTTTTCGCTCAGGGATTCTCCCTGGGAGCTGGACTATTCCCTTCCCCCTCTCGTGGTCATGGAGATCGAGATGGAAGGGGGAAGGGGGAACCCGTCTCACAGGCCGATGGGAAGGCTGGTGGTGAAGGTCTGCGGCGAGGAGCTGATTATCGAGGAAGATCCCATCTCCTCTCTCAAAAAAATCATCACCCGCCACGATCCCCACGTGATTATCAGCCGCTGGGGCGATTCTTACCTGATGCCCAACCTTCAGAGACTGGCAGATGCCGGCGGAGAATCTCTTCCCTTCGGCAGGGAGCCGTGGGGGTATGTGCCCAGGAAAAGGGGGAGGAGCTACTTTACCTACGGCAGGATTCTTTTTACGGCCTCCTCCTATATCTTCAAGGGGCGTTGGCATCTCGATCTGGAGAATTCCTTTATCATCAAGGAGTGCGGCCTGGAGGGACTGATCGAGCTGTCACGCCTTTCCAAGATCCCTGTCCAGAGGATGGCCCGGACCTCCACCGGGACCTGCATCTCCGCCATGCAGGTGGAGAGGGCGATCAAAGACGGCTATCTGATCCCGCTCAAGAAGAGCCAGGTGGAGGAGTTCAAGACGGCCGATGAGCTTCTCACCACCGACAAGGGGGGCCTCACCTATAAACCCGTACCCGGCTTCTACGAAGAGGTGGCCGAGATCGATTTCGCCTCCATGTATCCCACCCTCATGGCCAAGTATAACCTCTCGCCCGAGACCGTCGGCTGCCGGTGCTGCCCCGATGCCCCGAGGGTACCCGAGGCGGGTTTCCGGGTCTGCACCAGGCGAAAAGGTCTCATTGCCAAGACGATCGAGCCGCTGCTCACAAAGAGGCAGCGGTACAAGGAGAAGAGCAAATCGACGGAGGACCCGATCGCGCAGGAGATCTACAACAGGAGACAGACGGCCCATAAGTGGTGCCTGGTAACCACCTTCGGCTTTTTGGGGTACAGAAACGCCCGCTTCGGCAAGATCGAGGCGCATGAGTCCACGACCGCCTGGGGGAGGGAGATGCTGCTCAGGGCAAAGGAGATCGTCGAGGAGAGGGGATACAGCTTCATACACGGCCTGACCGACAGCCTCTGGGTGAAAAAAGATGGGATGAAGAAAGAGGACTATGTGGAGCTGACGAAGATCGTCGAGGAGGGGACCGGCATACCGATATCCCTCGAGGGGCTCTACCACTGGATCTCTTTTCTGCCCTCGAAGCAGGATCCGAAGATCGGTGTCCCCGCCCGCTTCTTTGGGGTTTTTGATACGGGGAAGTTGAAGGTGAGGGGGCTGATGGTGCGCAAGCGCGACACGCCGCCGTTTGTAAAGCAGGCGCTCCAGGAGGTGCTGGAGATCCTTTCCCGCGCGGGGGATAAAAGAGAATATAAAGTATTACTTGAAGTATTGGTTTTGCCGCTCGTAGAGACGGCCATGGAGAGGTTGATGGAGGGGAGAATGGAGCCGGA
>JAZFYO010000283.1:0-7138 GCA_036443615.1 Binatia bacterium
CCGCTAGCAAGAAGGAGGGAACCGTTTTGCTCAAAGTTCACAGGGAGAGGCCAATCAGAAGGAAGATTGCGTACAAAAGCCGCACCTTCCTGAGCCAGGGAACCGATTGAGGGATCTGGAATAACCTGACGGATCACGGAGGCGTTGCGTCCAGAAGAATGGACTCCGGCTATCCTCTCTTGCTCCAGGACAACGATGCCCTTTGCCCCGCTACGGGCCAAGTGATAGGCAGTGGCTCCTCCGGCAAAACCGGCGCCAACAATCACATATTGGGCTGGGGGCATGCCGAAAAATCTTCTTCTAAGGAAAGATCCTCTTCCCCGTTTCCTCTTCCTCTAGGATAATTGCCTTGGTGGGGCAGACCTTGGCTGCGAAAAGGATCTTCTGATCGGTATCCCCTTTGGGATCGTCGACCACCGAGATGAACCTCTCATTCAGTTTAAAAACCTTGGGTGCGACCTCGACACATTTGCCGGTGCCGTCACATTTGCTTGTGTCCACGGTAATCTTCATGAATCTTCCCTCCTGATTGAGCTTGGGTACCTATTTCTTATATCTGATTCCTAATCTCTCCGCTATTCGGTTGCCAAGTGTCGAGTGTTAAGTGGCTGGGTGATAGCGTATAATACTCTGAATTTAGAGCAATTATGAAAGTAGGTATTGTTGGTTTTCGGGGATCAGGGAAATCCACGATCTTTAACGCCTTGACCGGTCTTAGCGCGCAGACCGGAGCTCATGCAGAGGGAAAAAAGCCTCATTTGGGAGTTATCAAGGTGCCCGACCAACGCGTGGAGACTCTGGGCGGAATGCTCAAGCTGAAAAATATGACTCATGCAGAGATCATCTTTATGGATTTCGCCCCTGGCAAGGGCGAGAAGGCTCTGGCCTCTAATATGCTTCAGCAGATGAAGGAGGCCGACTCCCTGGCACAGGTCGTGAGGTGTTTTACAGATCCCCTCTCTGCTGCGCCTCCATCTCCTTTGAAGGACATTCGGGACTTTGATGCGGAGCTAAAGCTCACAGACCTGGAAATTATTGAAAACCGGCTGGTTCGGTTGAAGAAGGAAAACGACACCGGACGTGAAAGAGAGCTCTTGGAGCGATCTAAGGCATTCATAGAAGAAGAAAAGCCGCTTCGTCTCCTCTCTCTTAGCGACGAGGACAATAGGAGCCTTTCGGGTTTTGGCTTCCTCAGCCAAAAGCCTCTCCTCATCCTTACAAATTTAGAGGAGGAGGGTATTGGAAAACCTTTGTCAGAGGAGTTGACGGACTACCTGACAAAGGAGGGACTTCAGACCGTCCCTCTATGCGGCAAGGCAGAGATGGAGCTGTCGGCGCTAGAGGAGACTGAACGCTTGGAGTTTCTCAACGAAATGGGCTTAACCGAATTTGCCAGGGACCGGTTCATCCGTTCCTCTTATTCGCTCATGGAACTGATTAGCTTCCTTACTCACAACGAAGGGGAGGTCCGGGCCTGGAGCATCAAGAGAGGATCCCCGGCCCTAAAGGCCGCAGGTAAGGTCCACAGTGACATGGAACGCGGTTTTATCCGAGCCGAGGTGGTCCATTACGATGACTTTGTCAGATATGGCAGCGAAGCGAAATGCAAGGAGGCAGGAAGGGTAAGGTTGGAAGGAAAGGAGTATATTGTTAGGGATGGGGATATTATTCGCTTTAGGTTCAACGTATAACTGCCGGATGAAAGTTGCGCGCTATAATCCATCTGCGCTATAGTAGCCCGCACTGATGAGAATACACCGATATACTTCATGGGACGATACCCAGCAGGTCCTTTTTCCCACTGCTGAAGATATTCTCAAGAATCTCTCCGATTCTTTTTTAGATGAAGGGGGGGTGCGTAAGGCCCTGAGGGATTTGCTGCGCCGCGGTTTTACCTCCGAAGATGAACTTCGCTCGGTGAAGGGAATCAGGGATTTTTTGAAAGAAGCAGGGGATAAGAAGAGAGAGATTCTGCAGAAGTATTCCCCCGACTCTTTCAAGCTCTCCCCCGAGGAAACACAGGCCCTGAGTGAGAAACTCAATAGCCTGGCAGAAAAAGTCGAGGCCTACCACGAGAAGATGCGGAATTTTATGGAGCGCCTCTCCGGCCGCTATGCGCAAGACATGCAGGAGATGGCCCGCAAGATGCAGGAGGCTCAAGAACGTTACCAGGAACTCAGAGATCGGCTACGAAACCAGATTTCCCGACGTGGCCCGCAGGGACCGCAGGATCTTACAGGCCAGGGCTACCAGGGTCTCACGCAGATGCTGGACCGGTTGAACAGGCTTATGGACGACGAGAACTTCCTCCAAAACCTTCCCCAGATGTTGGATGCAGCCGCTGAGGACCTGGATAACCTTTTGGAAAGTCTGGACTCGTTGTCTCAGGAACAAATGAACCAGCTGAGCGAATCCCTCGCTCAGATGGAGCGCCTGGAAGGTCTACTTAACCAGTTTCCTTTCCATGGATCCCAGAGAATGGGCATGGGTGATGCGGGTGAGATCCTGGGACAGCTGAGACAACTAGAGCAGTTTCTGCGCTGGGGTCAAAGAGGACTAGGTGATCCATTCGATCTGGACTTGGAGGAAATCCGTGAATTATTGGGAGAGGAGGCCTACGAGCACCTCAAGTACCTGAGGGGCATAGAGCAGATGATGGTGGACGAAGGTCACCTGATGCGCTCCGAAGACGGTCTCAAGCTCAGCGCAAAGGGAATGAGAAGGATCGGCGATAAGGCCATTAGGGAGATTTTTCAAATGCTTAACAAGAACCGCTGGGGAGACCACATTACTCCGAAGCGGGGGCAGCAAGGGGACAGGCTGGAAGAGATCAAGAATTACGAATATGGTGACCCGCTCAACATCAACATCGGTGAAACCCTAATGAAAACACTGGAGGCGGGTGGTAAAGGTGTACCTCTGAGAATCGGGCCCAAGGATTTTTCCGTGTATCGCCATGAGTTTGCCTCCGATACCGAGACAGTCCTTCTTATTGATGTTAGCTACTCTATGCTCATGAACGATGCTCTCCACGCAGGGAAGAAAGTTGCCCTGGCACTGCACCGGCTGATTGAGACGAAGTTTCCCCAAGATATCCTGCACCTGGTGGCGTTCCGTTCCAATGCCAAGGTCATCCGAACTGAAGATCTCCCGTCCATTGTGGCCATCACATACTTTATGGAGCACGGAACGGACATTAAGGAGGCACTGCGTTTTTCGCGCCAGTTGCTTGGATCGCAGAAGGCGGCCAATCGACAGATCATTCTCATCACTGATGGCGAGCCAACGGCAGCCTCTTTAGACCGGGGGGGGCGGCTCCACAGCGGATGGGGTTCTGTCCTGCTCCACGAACGGATAGTAAGGGAGACCCTTAAAGAAGTGAGGCGCTGTACTCAGAGTGGGATTAAAATCAATACCTTTATGCTCGGAATGGACTTTTACCGGAGGGGTTTTGTCGACCAGCTCACCAGGCTCAATACGGGTCGGGTCTTCTACACCTCGCCCGACCAGGTTGGGAATTATATCGTCGTGGACTACATGATGAACAAGCGCAGGCGAATAGGCCGCGCGTAAGCGGATTTGAACGGTTATTTTTCGCTGATCAGTGCCAAGACTCCGGTGTAAGCCAGTAGATGGTTTTTATGTCCCATTGGCCCCAACTCAAAGTTGCCGAAGAACCCGATCAGGGGAACATCCCCTAATGCGCGGTGAATATAGGCTGTGTCGATGCCGGGAATTCCGTAGAGGGAAGTTCCGCGCCCACAGCAGTTAAAGTAGAGCCCTAACTGTGGGGTCCTTCCCCCCAAATTTTCCAACTGCCTCTGGAGCATCTGATCGAGGTCTTCCCTTGCCCTCTGGCCTTCCCTGAGGACAAATATCATCCGCTCACCTTCGCTCACATTTTCGCCAACCGCCAGGATCCCTTTCCCTTGATCAAGCCCCACAATGTTTCGGACCAGGTATTCTCCGGGACCGACGCTGTTTTGTCGCGGGTCTGACGGCAGGCCGACAAAAACGAAGGAGAGTGCGCGCCGTAGGTCAGCAAGGAGGGGTTTTTTGATGGTGTCGGCAAAGACCTCAAAGGCGGATTGGTTGTTGATCTCGAAGATGAGATTTTCCTTGGCCTTTGTAATCACCATCGGGTCGCTGACCGGCTGACATCCCTGAGTCACTCCGATGGTGCTGTTAAAGGAACCGGTGAAGAATAAACCGGAGAGCGCGTTGGTTGTGAATTGCTCTTGGAAGAGCTGATAGGTTCTTCCCTGACTCCCGTTTTCCGAGCAACCTGCTCCGACAACAGGAAGAAATCCAAAGTGTTCTCCGACCTCCTGTAGAATAGGGCCCGGGCTACCGTTGTAAGCGTCCACGAACAGGGTGAGCAGGGAGTTCTGCTCTGATTTTCCACGTATGGTTTGGGCGAGCTCATCTCCCACCTCACGGTCACGGTCCCGCAGGGGGTGGAAGAGAAAGGGATGGGTCTTGATCCGATCCGAGGATAGAACCAAGACGGCCATCCCCGGTTTCCCCTCAATCTCTCCCTCTTCAGTCAGGACTCCCGATCCGCTGCAACCGACAATCCGGTCAGTCTTGCTGATTTGGCGTAGCCCCGTTATAAGCTCTTGGCGGTTGGCTGCATGGTCGACAGTGAAGAAGACGAGAACAGAGTCCGCTTGGTTGAGCCCGGCACTGGTCATGGCCTGACCGGCTGCCTCTTCGACGGCCTGAGCCGTGGAGGGGTTGGACGACTGACCGGTACCGACCTTGATCATAAGATAACTCTATTGAAAACGGTTGTCATTAGTCAATCGTCATGTTTTTCTTATGGTCCATTTGGTCTGTCTGGTCCACCAAGACGACAAAATAGACGGAATAGACGAAACGACGATATAGACAAGAAAGACAAAACGACCAGATAGACGAAACCTGCTGTTCTTTTGTTAATATCTGTTATAAAACCTAGGCATGAGAGTAATTCAGATTCCCCTTCTTAGGGACAACTATGCTTACCTGCTGATCTGCGAGGAGACCAAAGAGGCGGCGGTGGTGGACCCTTCGGAGGCGGCGCCTGTGCTGAGGAAAGCGGAGGAAGAAGGAGTCAATATCGGAGCGATCCTCAACACCCACCACCACTGGGACCATACCGGTGGCAATCCCGCCCTGCTGGAGCGCATGCCGCTTGAGGTTCACGGTTACAGGGGCGACAGGGGACGAATCCATGGGCTTTCTCGTCCCCTGGATGAAGGAGATGAGGTGACGGTCGGAAAACTGCGCGGTGAGGTCATTTTTATCCCAGGCCATACCAAAGGGCATATCGCCTATCATTTTCCTGGCAAGCTGTTTTGTGGCGACACCCTATTTGCCGCAGGCTGTGGCCGAGTCTTTGAGGGGACCATGGCGCAGATGCATAGCTCCCTTAGCAGGCTAAGAGAGCTGCCCGACGATACGCTCGTTTACTGTGGGCATGAGTATACCGAGAAGAATATTCAATTTGCCATGACCCTTGAACCAAATAACGAAAGGCTATCTGAAAAGGCAATGAAGGTTCGGTTGCTCCGGGCGGAGGGTGTATCGACGGTCCCGTCGACTATCAGAGAAGAGAGGGAGACCAATCCTTTTTTCCGGTGGGAGAGTAAAGAATTACAGCAAAACCTTAAAGAACGCTTCCCAGACCTTTCTTTAGATCCGGTCTCCGTGTTCGGCAAGGTGCGTCAACTCAAGGACGCGTTCTGAGAGATGGTTATTAGGATACCCCGCGGCTTGCCAAGGGCACAAAACCAACGGGGTTTCCCCCGTGGAGTCGCGGTCCATTACTCCACAGGGGGGAATGAGCGGCACCTCTTCCCTGTGATCGAAATAATTTAATTCAATGTAAACCCCGTCTCTTAAGGCGGGTACAAAACCGATGGGGTTTCCCCCGTGGAGTAGCGGTCCATTACTCCACAGGGGGGAGAAGCGGTAGCTCTCCCCATTGGTCGAACACGGGGATTCAAACTCCGTGGTCGATATAACTTGACTATAAGGACGGGAAAACTAGTTATGAAGGATTTTCACTGTATCGACATTCACTCCCATCTTTTTCCGCAAGCCTATCTGAGGCTGATTGCAGACGAAGGGACCAAATTTGGGGTAAGTTGCTCCTTTGCTGACCCCGAAGGACCGGTCATCGATTTCGAGGGTCAGTTGATCCCTCCTCTCGATCGGAGATTCTACGACATCGACAGCCGACTGGCCTCAATGGATGAGCAGGGTGTCGATGTGCATGCACTGTCCCTGACTCGACCGATGCTTTACTGGGCATCCTCGATCCTCTCGAGAAAGTTGTCGGAGGCGTTTAACGACGCTTGTGTCGAAGCCCATCAGGCCCATCCTGACCGCTTTGTCGGACTAGCAATTCTGCCGGTGCAGGAACCGGACCTTGCCATCAAGGAGCTGGATCGTGTCGCAAAGCTGCCCGGTATTCGAGGTATCTACATGTCTACTAGAATCCTTGATCGGGAGTTGTCGGACCCCTCCTTGTTCCCGGTCTATGAGCGGATCGAGGCCCTCGGCCTGACGATTTTTCTACATCCCGTCACGGTGGTCGACCCGAAACGATTGGCGAAATTCTATCTCACAAATTTTATCGGCAACCCTACCGAATCGGCGATTGCGGCCTCCCATCTTATCTTCGGCGGGGTCCTCGACCGTTTTCCCAGGCTTACGTTTTGCCTGCCCCATGCCGGAGGAACGTTCCCCTATCTGGTTGGTCGGATAACGCACGGCTGGGGGGTGCGTCCCGAATGCAGACACCTGAAGACTGCGCCCGTCGACTACCTGCGCCGGTTCTACTACGACACGGTTATCCACATGGGCCCCACACTCGACTATCTGATAAAGCTCGTCGGTGCAGATCGGGTGATGCTGGGCAGCGATTTTTGTTTCGACATGTCCTACCAGCGGCCGGTTGAAGTGGTAACGGATCTTCCGGGCCTGAGCAAGGAGGATAAAGCACTCATCCTGGGCGGGAACGCAAAACGGTTGCTTGGCTGACCTGCTCTCAACACTCAACACTATAGAAAAAAACTAATAGTCCAGAGCGAAGAGACAAGAGCCAGAAGAAAAGGATCAAGAGATGATAGCCCAGAACAGATTACCTATC
>JAZFYO010000284.1:0-4277 GCA_036443615.1 Binatia bacterium
CTTTCGCTCAGGCACGCCAGCTCCCTTTGCATCGGGCGTGGGCTGAGGGGGCTTGCTGAGCCCAACACGTGACATAGACTGCCGCAAGCGCACGGTCGAGGGGTGCGAGGTTGAAAGCCGTGGGCACCCGAGCGTCCTGGTTTCCTGAGGCCCCCTATCTTAGGTGATAGCATCCCGGGGCAGGATCGGGTGGGGCCCTCAAGGCACAGGCCTATTGCCCACGGTTGGAGACCTCGTACCCCGAGGAAAACCAAGCAAGCCCCGGCAGGATCGCTGCGGGAGGCCCGTGGAGCGAAGGAAGTCCCCGAAGCCCGAAGTAACAGGAATGGAGAGGGTGAAATCGCCATCTCCTTCAGTCGAACACAGTCAAAGAGACATCTCGCACCACACTTTCTGACGGAGAGCCGAGTCCCAACCCTCGGAGAGAAATTCCCCTTGCAAATCAGGACCCAATACGTAAGATGGAGATAATTCCTCCCATGTCCTTGAGGATCTACAACACCCTATCAGGAACCAAAGAGGTATTCGTCCCCCTTAAGGAAGGGCAGGCGAGGATGTATGTCTGCGGGATTACCGCCTATGACCGGTGCCATGTGGGTCACGCACGGGCCCTTTTGACCTTCGATGTGGTTTACCGTTACCTCAAGTTTATTGGTTACCAGGTGTTCTTTGTCCGTAATTTTACAGACCTGGACGACAAAATTATTCAACGGGCAAGAGAGGAGGGGTCCTCGGCAGAGGCCATTGCCGAGAGGTATATCCACGAGTTCAATGAGGACAGCGCTGCGCTCGGGCTCGTCACGCCGAATCACGAGCCGAAGGCAACCGAGCATATCCCCGAGATGATTGATCTCATCCGCCGACTCGAGGAGAAGGGGCTGGCCTACCGGGTCGACGGTGACGTCTTTTATTCGGTTGACCGTTTCGCGGGGTACGGGAAGCTCTCTCGCAGGAAGCTCGAGGAATTACAGGCCGGATCCAGGGTTGAAGTCGATGAGCGCAAGAGGCACCCGATGGATTTTGCACTTTGGAAGCAGAGCAAGGAGGGGGAGCCGTCCTGGGAAAGTCCGTGGGGCATGGGGAGGCCCGGGTGGCACGTGGAGTGCTCCGCTATGAGCACCAAGTACCTGGGACAACCCTTCGATATCCACGGAGGGGGAAGGGATTTGGTCTTTCCCCATCATGAGAACGAGATTGCCCAGTCCGAGGGGGCCTTTGGTGTCATGTTTGTGCGCTATTGGATGCATAACGGATTTGTTAATATCAACCAAGAGAAGATGTCGAAGTCTCTGGGAAATATCTGCACCATCAAGGAAGTCCTTAATCGCTTTGACGCTGCGGCCCTGCGCCATTACATCTTGACCAGCCATTATCGAAGCCCATTGGATTTTTCAGAGCAGGGCTTGGAAGAGGCAGGAAAAGGCGTGGAACGATTTTATGAAACGGTGGATCGATTGGACCGTCTTTCCCCCACGAATGGTCGGGTAAAATCGGAAGAGGGGTCCCTCGAGGAGTTCCGCCGGGAGATGGATGACGACTTTAATACCCCTCGAGCCATAGCGCTCATGTTCGACGAGATACGGGCGCTGAATCGCATGCTGGATGAGAGTAAAACAGAGGGATTGATTCCAAGAAGGGCCGCACTGAAAACCATGGCGAAGACCTTAGGGTTGGTCCAAGATGAGCCCAAAACATTTCTCGAAAAAAGGAAGGCGGATTGGTTGCTCAGACAGGGCCTCTCCTCCGAGGACATCGAGAAACTGATCTCCAAGAGAGAGCAGGCCCGGAGTGAAAAGAGATGGCGGGATGCAGACCTGATACGTACCGAGTTGAAAAAGAAGGGGGTAACCCTGGAAGATACCCCCGGAGGGACCGTATGGAAAGTGAGATAAGCGGTTTACGTCCGAAGCATTTTTTGATCTCTGTCTTTGTTTTTCTTCTGATCATCGGAGTTTCCGCTCCGGGATACAACCAGGAGGGAACTGGTAGCGGGCAATCACAAGAAAAGGCAGACATAAGACTGCAAAAGGCAATTAAAACTCGCCAGTACCAGGGCGAGTCCGTTGAGGGGGAGGAGAGGGTAGTTGCTCCGGGAGACACTATGTGGAAGTTTCTGACCCAAGACAAGGGTCTCCCGGAGTACAACTTCCGCCGCTATGTCATTCTCCTTAGATCTCTGAATCCAAAGCTCCAAAACCCAAACATCCTGCGCGTCGGAGATGTAATCTTCATTCCGATACGGCCTGACGAAATTCTGGGAATACAAATCCCGCCTGGTAAGGGCGGGGCCAAGTTCTATCGCGTCAAGCGCGGCGAGTATCTATACAAGATCCTTAGAGAGCAGCGAGGTCTTAAGAGACCGGGTGAAATCCTAGGCGCCTTTAACCAGGTAAAGAGACTGAATCCACGCAAGGAGAACTGGGACCTCATTTTTGTCGGTGAAGCTATACTTCTCCCTCCCCTGGAGGAGGGAGAGCAACCCACGGTAATCTTAGAGCCGGCAAGAGAGTTTATAGGATTAGATTACGGGCAGAAACTAAACGCTAGGGAGAATCTCGGTCTACTGCAGAAGGTCATTGGTGTTATGGGGAATGAGATGACCAGTGAAGGGGAGGAAGAGTTAGCCCTCAAGGAGGGAACCATCCATCTCGACCGTAGCGTCTTCCCCGTAATTGAAAATTCGCGATTAGGAAAGAAGATACTTTTAGATTTAGATGAGATGATCGCCCCATCCATTCTTACGCAGATTCAAATGGAGAACAGGGGGATAGGTGTCGTTTCAGAGAAAAAGGGGAGTTCCCTTCACAAAGCTGCCAACAGCCTTTTCTCCCACCTGGGATTTCAGAGCTTACCATCCGACCGGCCTGTAGAGCTTCAAGATATGGGGGTAGGGGTGAAAGTGAGAGGGGAGTGGATGGTTACCAATCCAGATGAAGGCGGTGCAAGACAAGAGATGTGGATAATTAATCTGACCGATGGCTCCGATCCAACCCCCGATTACCTCAGGGATTACCTGGCTTTGAAGGGGATGAACTTGAGGGAAGTTCTTCTTCCAGCCTCTCCTGTCTTTCCTGGCACCGCTCCGCTGAAGAGAAATTATCAGGGGGCAGGCAATCAGATCCAGACCTGGCCGCGTGACAAGAAGGCTTTGGTGGACAAGCTTCTGCAAACCTATCAAATCTCTTTCAAGACGAAACACCAGATTTCCTTTTCTTTGCGAAAAGGGATGCGGCTTGTGACCATTATGGATAGATTCTTTGAGTACGGAGGCAGAAAGTACGGCATCTTTTTCCGGCCTGTTGGAGAGGAAGTGAGCAAGACACTGGAAAGAAAGATGGACATCATACCGATCGTGCTTGAGCTTGAGTCCCTTTCGTCCCGCCAGATCCTCACAGTAATGCTGGCAGGTCTAGGAGAAGGATCAGGGTATCAGGAGCATCGTTTTCCCGTGATGGAGAAGGGACCAAAGGATAAGTTAGTCCTTACCGTTTCCGGGTTTTTCCTGGGTGATCGATCACTTCTCCTAACCGACCGGACGATCCCTGAAGACCTCCAACGGTTCTTTTTCGAAAAAGGGCTTCGTGTGGTATATTTTTAATAGGTATGGCAGTGAAATTATTCAAACACCTTAACCCTTCTCTAATCTTCCTGTTCCTGGCTCTCTTTATTTTCTCTTCTTGTGTAACATACCGGAGTTCAGAAGGACTGCGGATCGCGTCAAAACCAATAACGAAGTCTCGTTGTCCCGATCGGTTGGATAGGGGCAGGGTGGGAAGTTTGGCGGGGACTGTCGTAGGCACGATTGTGGGGACCGCTGTCGGTGTTCCTCTTCTCGGGGCTATCTATCATGCTGCCGGTTTTGCGATGGGTTTTACCAGCAGCGACTCGTGTAATAAGAAAGAGTCCCTGGAAAAGAAGAATAAATTTGTGAAAAAGGCAGAACCTGCTCCCACTCAGGAGATCACCGAGGAAAATATTTGACCGCTCCTACGCGCCCGTAGCTCAGTTGGACAGAGCGGCAGGCTTCGAACCTGAAGGTCGGGGGTTCAAGTCCCTCCGGGCGCGCCAATGAATTCAGGCGCTTACACATAGTCTGCTCCTCTCTTCAACTGCTCTGCTACCATTTTGCTACCACTTTCCCCAATGTCGGGCTGTCTATCCGTCCCAACGTCATCTAACTTGTCTACCGCTTGCCTGTTGCCACCCGGTACGAGGTGACCGTAGGTATCTACGGTAATCTGGATGGAATGGTGGCCGAGCTGATCCTTCACGTAGAC
>JAZFYO010000285.1:0-5394 GCA_036443615.1 Binatia bacterium
CATCGAGTGTTTGAGCGCAGCGAGTTTCGAGGCTGCCCGAAGCGAGCAGCTAAGGCTTCCCGCCGAGGGGCCACTGAAGCGAAGGGATGGCAGCTCCTGTAAAAGCACGCTCAATCCCTTGCCAGGATTGGGGTTCTCAACTCACGGAACCACACTTTTCGTAAAAGAGCCGATCATAACTTGACCTCAACCGTTTACCTGGGATATGGTTTTCAGGCGGAGTGTCTGGAAAAATTCCGCACGGAAAGCACGATGGCTGCTGATTCCCGATATGACGTGATCATCAGAGGACATGGCGGATAAGTCACACACCAAGATACTCATTCTCGGCGGCGGGTTTGGGGGGGTCTACACGGCCATGGCCCTGGAAAAGTTCTTCAAAAGGGATACCAGCGTAGAGATTGCACTGGTCAACAACGAGAACTATCTGGTATTTCAACCGATGCTGCCAGAAGTCATATCAGGCAGCATTGGAATCCTAGACACCATCACCCCAATCCGAAGACTCTGTCCGCGCACCAACCTTTACACCCGAGAAGTGGAATCGATTGATCTGAAAAATAGGCTGGTCACTACAAGCTCTGGCATCCGGCCTCGACCTTCACACCTCGAATATGACCAGCTCGTCATTGCCCTCGGGAATGTGACAAGCTTTGCTGGCCAGTCAGGACTCCAGGAACACGCCTTGCCTTTCAAATATCTCGGCGATGCGCTGGTCCTGCGCAACCACATCATACACGCCCTGGAAGAAGCAGACATAGAGCGAGATCCTGAAGTCCGCCGGGCCCTCCTCACCTTCGTCGTGGCAGGGGGAGGGTTCTCTGGAGTGGAGGCCGTTGCGGAACTGAACGACTTTATTCGCGAGGCTTCCGGTAGCTTTCGGAATATCAATCCACGGGAAATTCATACCGTGCTGCTGCACGGTGCCTCGCTTATTCTGCCAGAACTCCCCGACGGTCTTGCCCGATTCGCACAGAATCTACTGCAGCGGCGGGGGGTGGATATCCGCCTCAACACACGTCTGACGGGAGCAACCGCTGAGTTCGCCCTGCTGGAGGATGGGGAAAGGATTCCCACCAAGACCCTGGTCAGCACCGTCCCGTCGGCACCGAACCCCCTAGTGGCAGACCTGCCGTGCAAAAAAGAAAAAGGCAAGATCGTTGTCAACGAGTTCCTAGAGGTCCCGGATTTTCCCGGTGTTTGGGCGCTGGGGGACTGTGCTTGGGTCCCTGATTATAAAACTGGACAAGCCTGTCCCCCAACAGCACAGCACGCCATACGGGAGGCGAAATGTCTTGCCAACAATCTCGTGGCAATCATGAGAGGCAAGGTCAAAAAACGCTTTGCCTTCGATGTCCTTGGAAAGTTGGGAGCCCTTGGTCACCACTCGGCCGTGGGAGAGGTCTTTGGCTTTAAGATCTCGGGGTTCCTTGCCTGGCTGATGTGGCGGGCCATTTACTTGATGAAGCTGCCCAGGCTGGATCGAAAGATCCGAGTGGCCACGGACTGGTTTCTCGACCTCATCCTGCCACCCGATATTGTGCAGATCAAAACGGAGAGAAGGCCCGGCATCGGTCGGGCCCATTACGAGCCCGGTGAGGTAATCTTTCGTCAAGGCGACAAAGGGGATCGACTATATATTCTAGTGGATGGCGAGGTCGAAGTGGTCGTAGCGAACCCGGAAGGAGCGGAGGAGACTATCCTTGCCCATCTTGGCCCTGGAGAGTGCTTTGGAGAAATGGCCCTGGTTAGCGATAACCTCCGCATGGCCACAGTCAGGAGTAGTACCAGCGTTAACGTTCTCACCCTGGATCGTGATGCCTTTCAATCCCTGTTTGCCCACCTGCCGCCCCTGCGTGGGCTTTTTGAGCAGCTCATAGAACAACGCACGAAGGCTCCAGTCCAACGGTGACAAAGATAGGAGGATCAACGTGAGGCTCCAACTCTTTTTTCCCATCGTCACCCAGCTCTATGCAGCCACTGAGTCGCCACAGGAGGGCATCACTGGCGTTGAATTGGCAAAGATCCTTGGTCTGGGTCTGGGTGTTCTGACCCTTGTTCTAATCTTATTCGTCTTCTTATATCACAGAAAGTCCCCTCTCAGTCAGACGGCTAAGTGGCTACATCTGCTAAGCCTGTGCGTCATTCCCGTCTTCCTTCTTTTCCTAGGTAATTTTGTGGCCTACGAAGAGGCCAAGGAACTAGAATTCTGCGCCTCCTGCCACCCTGTCATGGACCCTTATGTCAATGATATGAAAGACCCAAAGAGCAGTACCTTGGCCGCGATCCACAACCAGAACCGCTTCATTCAAGAAGCACAGTGCTACGCCTGTCATGTCGGCTATGGGATAAACGGCACTGGGAAGGCAAAAATGAACGGCCTCATACACCTGTATAAATTTTTCACAGACACCTATACCCATCCTATAAAGCTCTATGACCCTTTCAGCAATTCCAACTGCCTGCGCTGCCATAATTCGGCGAAAAAGTTTGAGGAGAACGATGTCCATATCTCCCTCATGAGCGAGATTAAATCTAATGTCATGTCCTGTCTGGACTGCCATGCACCCATCCATCCCGAACAGGTGGCAAGCAAGCAGACGGAAGGAGGGGGGAAATAGTGGAACTATTCAAAAAAGTCCAACGTACGCTAAACGCTCGTAAGGAGATGCTGCTCCTCATCCTTCAAGGGCTCACCGTCGTGGGAGTCCTTTTAACCATTACCCTCATGATTCATGTAGGCCCGCTCACTTTGTTTACCTTTATGACCGTAGCCCAAGGGTTGATCATAGTTTCTATTATCCTCGCTTCCATCATCCTCATCACCCAAAAGCAGAACATTCTCCGGGAACGCTTCGGACCTGGGGAGGTCATCTTCCGTAAAGGGGATCTGGGGGATAAGCTCTACATTGTGGTTCACGGCGAGGTGGAGGTGATAGGTGAAGAAACTGGAAAGGGCGAAACCATCATCGCCAAACTCGGAGCTGGGGATTGCTTCGGTGAGATGGCCCTGGTAAGAGACGAGCCACGTATGGCCACCGTCAGGAGCCGCACTGGGGTAAGCCTGATTTCCCTGGACCGGCAGGGCTTTCAAGCCCTGTTTGCCAACCTCGGCCCGCTCCACAAGATGTTCGAGAAGATGGTGGAGGAGAGATCAGGGGCCGGGAAGGGAACGGACGCCTAGTTGGTACAAAAAAAAGTCATACCGATGTCAGGAGGATCTTATGGCGGAGTCGCATCAGCCTCTTAAGGGGCAAAAGGCACTGATCACAGGGGCGAACTCAGGAATCGGCGAGGGTGTAGCAAAAACCATGGGAGCAGCAGGGGCAGCCGTGGTCGTAAACTACGTCTCCAATCCCGCGTCCGCCGATCAAGTGGTCAAAGATATTAAGAGCAAAGGCGGGACGGCCATTGCCATTCAAGCCGACGTCAGCAAAGAAGACCAGGTCAAGGCAATGTTCCAAAAGATGTTGAAGGAATTTGGTACGATCGACATCCTCGTCAATAATGCCGGCCTGCAGCGTGATGCGGCATTCGTGGATATGACGCTGGAGAATTGGAACTTTGTGCTCTCGGTTAATCTCACAGGGCAGTTTCTTTGCGCCCGGGAGGCAGCGCGGGAGTTTATCCGCCGAGGAGTAGTCCCCTCTATCTCTAGAGCTGCAGGAAAGATCATCTGCATGAGCTCGGTTCATGAAGTCATCCCATGGGCAGGTCACTGCAATTACGCCGCTTCCAAGGGGGGCGTGATGCTTTTTATGAAGACCTTGGGACAGGAGCTGGCGCCCCACCGAATCCGTGTAAACAGCATCGGCCCAGGCGCCATCAAGACGCCCATCAACCGCGATGCCTGGTCGACTCCCGAGGCAGAGGCCAATCTTTTAAAGCTTATCCCGTATAATCGAGTCGGGGTGCCTGAGGACATTGGTGCCGCCGCGGTTTGGCTTGCCTCTGATGACTCCGATTATGTAAACGGAGTGACCCTTTTTGTCGATGGCGGCATGTGCCTCTATCCGGAGTTTGCCCACGGAGGCTAGGCGACGTCACAAAGCAACAGACCTTCAAGCCGCAGAGCTGCGTGCGGCTTTTTCTCGTCTCGTGATACGAATCGTTATCGGATGATAGAACCAGCCGATTGCAGGCGCAGGGTCAAGACCCTAAATCACCCAGGGCATCGTCATCGATGCCGTAAATCACGGTTTTCTGTTCCTTGCCTTTAACCCTAACCGTTTCAAGAGGAACACAGGGGACCTGATCCTTTATGTCAAGGTAAACGGATTCGCTTATTAGAATTTTCTGTGAGTAACCCTTTGTAAGCCCCTCCAGGCGTGAGGAGAGATTGACGGGATCCCCGATCACCGTGTAATCCATCCGCTGTTCCGACCCGATATTTCCTGAGATCGCCTCCCCATACCCGATGCCGATCCCGTTCTGAATTTGCCCCTTACCTTCTTCCCTCCGCCTGGTATTGAAGGCTTTTAGCTCTCTTCTCATTAGCAGTGCGGCCTTGACCGCTCTGATCGGGTCGTCGTCGTGGTGGACCGGGGCGCCAAAGACAGCCATGATGGCATCACCCATAAACTTATCCAGTGTCCCCCCGTGGGCAAAGATGACTTGTACCATGCGCGAAAAGTAGCTGTTGAGAAGCTCCACAATCTCTTCGGCACTCAGCCTTTCGGAAAGGGTCGTAAAGCCTCGGATATCGCAAAAGAGGATCGTAACCTTTGTCCTCACGCCGCCGAGCTTGAGACTGTCTTTGTTTTTGACCAGCTGCTCGGCTACCCCTCGGTCCACATAGCGGGATAGGGTCGACATCATGCGCTGCTCTTGGGTAATGTCCTCCACGACCAAGACCTGACCGTCAGGCTTTCCTTTGCTGTTCTTAAGAGGAACGATGCTAACGTTAATATTCACGCTATCCTCTCCGCCTGGCAGGAGATACTTGAGATCATAGCCTGAATACTTTTGCCCCGTAGCCAGGACGCCCCCGATGGACTTGACAAAGTCCTGGTTCGCCTCTGTGTGGAGAATGCGATCATAGGGAAGACCCACGGCCGCCTTGTGTTGAATGGCGAATATCCTCTCGGCAGCCGGATTGACCGTGCTTATCTTACCCTCTTCGTCCAGGGTTACCACCCCAGTGGCCATGTCCCTTAAAATACTCTCGTTGTAGTTCTTGATGTCCAGGACCTCCTCAAAGAGGTTGGAGTTATCCAAGGCGACAGCGGCCTGAGCGGCGAGCGCCCTTAGGAGTTCGTCGTCCTCTGCGGTAAAGGCACCATCTCTTTTATTTAGGACCTGCACTACCCCAATGATCTCCCCTGTGGCGTTTTTGACAGCCATGCAGAGTATAGTCCGGGTGTGGTAGCCGGTCTTTCGATCGACCTCCTGATT
>JAZFYO010000286.1:0-17890 GCA_036443615.1 Binatia bacterium
TCCGGACATCTCCTCCTGTGGAGTCGCGGTCCATTACTCTACGGGACAACGCCCTATAGCCACAGACATAAGTCTAGGGTACGGGGTTTACCACGGAGCCTAGATAATGGTCAACAAAGTTCAAGCATTATTAGGGTGGATTCTATGCCCCTGGCAGCCTGGTTCGCTTCGATCCGGATCAGGTGAGGACTCGAGTCGGAGGCGGGGCAAATCTATATAGTTATTTGATATTTGGCGGTTGCCGTCCCGTGACTGCTTCCTTGACAGGCTGCTTTACCTTGTGGGATATATGGCCCGTTTTTTCGAGATTGATAATTGGCAAGAGTTGCCTGATTGGGAGTCTGTCTAGCGGGTCCATATTAAGCCGTGGAAGGAGAGCTATCGATGAGCAAACCTGAGGGAAAGATCGATCTGGTCAAGTTTAGGGGGGTTATGGAGGAGCAACGGGAGCAGGCCAAGAAGGGGCCTGAAGGATACACACTTCGCCAGCGGGCGGTTATTCGACTCGTTGAGGATCAGCTCAAGGAAGCGAGGGTAGGGGAGTATACTCTGCTTTGCGATGAGGCCAAGTCGAGGAGGGGAGGGGGTAAAGCCCCATCACCGCTCCAATACTTTGTCGCCGCGGTGGGGTTCTGAATGTTCAGCCAACTGACGCGGTACGCGTCGGACCTGGATATACAGATTGACGATGCGGAGATGGATATCCGGATGAGCTATGATACTCGGGGAAAACTACGGCTGGCTGATGTCTCTCCCGCATGTCAGGAAGTAACCTATGTTTTGAATATCAAGAGCCCGGCATCCTCGGAAAAGGTGCGACAGATGGTCGAGTTGATAGAAAAGGGGTGCCACACTATAAACACGATCAAGAACCCGATTCCGGTATCCGGCAGGCTTGTTCATAACGGCCAGGCACTTGGGGTGGGGGTTTAACTGGCCTGTTAGCACTGCCATACACGCTGGGCGCGTTTCTACCTTCCTGTCAGCCTCATCTCCATTTCAGTTCCTTTCTGGATTTCGCCCGTCGAGGCTAAATTGGCAGCCTTAGTGCTCCTCTTGAGTGGTGTCTTTCTCCTCTATCGCCGTATCCAACAGGATACGGCTGGAGCTGTCAGCGGATAGCCCGGCCTCATTTTAATGGAAAATCCAGGTATTCCTACGACAAAGAAACGTAGGGCGCTGGCCCAGCCCCATCAAGGTCCAGCTAGCCGTTAACGCTCCAATTTCTCGGAGCGAGCGGCGTAAAAAAAAGGACAATTTATCCTACTATGGTTCTTAGGGTCGAGGCGTTTATATGGGGCAGGTGAAAGGTTCGGCTATCGCTTCAGGCTTGAAGGGAGGAAAAAATCCCCTTGGTCGATAGAGGCTGATTTGGCTTGTGAATTTTCGAGGGATTCGACTAAGATCTCCAATTTTCGAGCTTCTTCGGCACATGAGGCGCATACCGGGATGTCCATAGAGTCGGTATGAGCCCGGTAGCGGGCTTCCTCAATGAGGCATCTTTGGCAATGCATCCACTACCTCAATTCCTGAAAACCTGGGATGGCGCTCCATTAAGGCCATCACATTTCGAATAGACTCCATACCACGATGAAAACAACGGCCGATGCTACTAATGAGACGAAGAACAAAAGATCCATGAGAATTTCTCCGTAGGCCTTTAACAATCAGAATCCGGTGAAAACTTCCGTTATTTCT
The DNA here is from genome assembly GCA_036443615.1 of Binatia bacterium. GTDB lineage: Bacteria > Desulfobacterota > Binatia > UBA9968 > CAXXLF01 > JACZXR01. The sequence goes on from JAZFYO010000286.1 coordinate 1,699, forward strand.
CCTTCTGCTGCCCCACAAATGTTAAATTAAGAAATTGTTAATTAGATATATGTATGGTGCATAAAACGTGCCAAACGGGGAAATTATTCCGCCTAAAAAGTCGTTTATAGTAAAGACTTTGTGTTTGCTGGTTTTTTAGGGGAGCAAGAACGGTGGGTGGATCAAATTCCTAATTTCAAATTGACAAGATTTGTTACTTTCCTATTGGCTTAGGTGTGTGCTCGGATATTTAACTGACATTCCTGGGCATAATAATTTTCTCTATTCAATTTTATGGAAAGTTGGGGGTGTGCCTTTAACGACTGTCATTCTCATTTTGCATTCAGCCTTTATCAATTTGTGATGGAAATTCATGACCAGGTTGAGCCAGAGTCATAAGGCATTTTCTCTGTCAAAAGGTACATTGCTATTTCTATATGCAGCTTCGTACAGGCTTAATGATAGGATCGATTTGGTAGCAGAAGTGATCAATAATCTGCTTCTTTATATAATGCTGAGCGAAATTGTGAGTTGCATTGTGCCGTTGCCACGGCCCAGCATGTTCTTGCCCGTACTGTTCGGACGGCTCTTAAGGAGGGGTAAGGAAAGGCACGGCTCTTGGCGTCGCCGGTGATAATGGTGGGTTTTATCTCGTGGCTTGTGCGAGCAGGTCTACACCACTTGCAGAAAAATCCATCGAGCAAACTACATGGACACAGGGATATCCAGCTCGGCGCACTTTGTACATAAAATCCAATGGTAGACTCCATTACGCATATCGTTTTCCCCCTTTATGCCATTGTTAGACCGCCGCTTACGCTTAGGGTTTGCCCAGTGATGAAATCTGCTCCGGGTGTGCTCAGAAAAACCACGGCCTCAGCTATCTCCTCGGGTCTTGCTACCCGTCTAAAAGGAGTGGATTTGGTGATGGCGTCGATGAGTTTCTCGGTATTGGGGGATTGGGAGCGAACCGCTTGGAGTAGTGGAGTATCGGTCAAACCCGGGCAAACAACGTTTACGTTGATTTTATACCTGGCAACCTCTCGTGCCACCGACTTGGAGAAGGCGATGACTGCTCCCTTCGCGCCTGAATAGACGGCTTCCCAACTCGAGCCTACCCGTCCGGCATCGGAGCTGATATTGACAATTTTTCCCGACTCACGGGAAATCATGTGGGGCAAGATGGCCTTGACCGTATAGAGAACTGATTTGAAATTAATGGCCAGAATTCGATCCCACGTTTCCTCATCGCTTTTTACAAAGGGTTCTAATCTGTCCCATCCGGCACAGTTCACAAGCAGGTCGACTTGACCGAATTGTGACAGGACGGACGCCATCAATTGCTCCACTTCCAGTCGCTTGGTCAGGTCCACCGGGTATGCCATCCCCTGGTGCCCTATTGTCTTGATTTCATCTCTGACAATTTCGGCGTTTTTCACCACGATATCGGCCACTGCTACCTGAGCCCCTTCCCGGGCCAAGGCAAGGGCTGTAGCCCGCCCAATCCCGCCACCGCCTCCCGTGACCAGTGCAGTCTTTCCGTCGAGTTTCATATTGCCTCTCCTTCAAAGCCTGTCATCAGCAAACAGCCGTTGGGGGCCAGTCCTACCTCAGAAACTGAAAGCTGATCGCTGGGGCTATTTATTAGCATAGGCTAGCCTCGCTTTCGAGATGGCAGATAATGTGCTAAGTGCGGAGAAGCAGAACCAATTACTCCGCCAGTTTGAAGAACACGAGAGGGAGGAGATTGGCCCGGGAGTTCACGAGAAGTATCTCAAGATCGCTCTGGAGTTGGAAAATGATAACCCTTGAATTCATGTCAGGGGATGTCTCTCCCGGAAACCGATGGCGGTACGGGAAAGGGGAAGAAAAATAATGGCTAGAATCAAAGGAATAGAGAGAGACGAGGCAACTGACGAGGTGCGAGCAATCTTTGAGGAGCAGGAGAGGGGCTTTGGATTCGTGTTGAATACCGCCCAGATTTATGGTTTGAGGCCGACTATTCAAAAAGGGGTCCAGGCCCTTGCCGAGGGGATCCGAGATTCGGGACTCATTGATCCTGAGCTGCGTCACCTGCTCTGTGTCAAGGCGGCTAGCATCAATGGGTGCCCTTTCTGAATCGATATCAATGCGTCCAGTGGGATGCAGAATGGGGCTTCGGCAGAGAAAGTGGAAGCGGCACTGGGGGATTACCGGAAGAGCCCTCTTTTTTCCCTACGGGATCGCCTGGCACTAGAACTTGCCGAGCGGATGACCTACACAGGAAAACGAGTTACCGATAGGTTCTTTAAGCGTCTCAAGAAGCATTTCAGCGATGCAGAGCTGGTGGAATTGGCCGCGGTCATCGCCCTAGAAAACTTCCGCAGCAAGTTCAATCCAGTCTTTGGAGTGGAGTCTCAGGGGTTCTGCACTCTCCCTGCCGTTCGGCAGGCTGCCGCCGAGGCTACTGAGCGTTTCCACGGAACCCAATCGAAGAGTGGTAGCGGTTATAATTAGCACAGTGTCCAAGGGATCCATCTCTTCTAATTCTATATGTGGAGAAGCTAGCCCGCACCTTACGAATAGAGCACCTGAGAGGCCTAGTGGGTCCGAGCTCAGCAGCCCCTCGGTGCCACCCGACTTCGAAATGACCAGTTTACCTGAAGAGGAACCCTCGCCTGCCGAGTGGTGGGACTACTGGACAGGGCTATTGATGATCCCTCCGCCCAATAACTTTTCTTGATGGTAGAAGACGGCTGATTGCCCAGGGGCTACGCCACGCTGGGGAAAATCGAACAAGACCCGCACCTGATCGTTTTGTTTTGTGACCAGCGCTGGAACCCGGGGCTGACGATAGCGGATGCGAACCTCGCACCGGCCCTCACGAAAGTCACTAAGCCAGTTCAAGCTTCCCACGCAGATATTCTTTTTATAGAGAATGGGGTCATCTGGGCCTTCGCCCACCACCAGCGTGTTGCTAGCCAAATCTTTATCCGCAACATAGTATGGGACTCCGCCGCCGATACCAAGGCCGTGCCGCTGCCCGATGGTATAAAATGCGACTCCGTCGTGCTGCCCTACGAAGGACCCTTTTGAGGTTACGATCGCACCTTCCCTCAGGGGCAAGAAATCCCGGAGGAAGTAGCCGAAGTTCATCTTGCCCACGAAACAGAGTCCTTGAGAATCCTTTTTCTCGGCCGTCGGTAGCTTCATCCGGCGGGCCATCTCTCGCACTTGAGTTTTGGTATGATCTCCTAAAGGAAAGAGGCATTGGTTGAGCTGCCGCTTATTTGAAGTCCAGAGGAAATAGGATTGATCCTTCTGCTTGTCTCTGGCCTCTAGCAGTTCCTGTCCCTGGCCATTGGAATGCAATCTGGCATAATGCCCCGTGGCGATTAAGTCCCCGCCGAGACTCAGGGCTTTTTCAAGAAAGGCGCCAAATTTAATCTCTCGGTTGCACATCACGTCCGGATTTGGCGTTCGCCCTGCCAAATATTCCCGGACCATGTAATCGAACACGTGTTCTTTATATTCTTTTCGGAAATCGAAGGTTAGAAAGGGAATGTCCAATTTCAGTGCAACCCGTAAGGCATCGCGGCGCTCTTGCCACAGGTTGCATTCATCCCAACAGACAATGTGGACCCCGACCACCTCATAGCCGCTCTCTTTTAAAAGGGCTGCAGCAACGGAGGAGTCGACACCCCCGGACATTGCGACAAAGACTTTTGTCCCAGAATTCATAAATCCGCTAGCCTCGTTCTCTTCATGGCTAAGATGTTTTCAAGGGCTTGTCAAATGACAATCCTGCCCCTTCATCCTAGCGAGTCGGCGGGGTGGCCAGTCCAATTTTTCCTAGTATGGCTAGTCTGGAGCGATTTGCTTTTTCAGAATCTCGTCGATGAGGAATAGGTCCGTGAGGAGAGCACAGTGGGAACCTCACGTAAACTTAAATAAAGTGAGTCTTAATCGGATTTAGAGAATTCCCGTGGGCTGATTTCGCCTTGAAAGTACTTGAGAGGATATACACACGTTCCAATAATCTACGGCCAGGGAAACATGAGGGTCTGGATATCCTGAAAAGACTTGTAGCTGGTCATGTCGACCATCAAGGGTGTTACAGAGATAAACCCCTCGTGAACCGCCATACAATCGGTTCCATCCTCCTTGTCATATCCCAGGTCGTCTCCGCCGATCCAATAGTACTTCCTCCCCCTTGGATCGACCCGCTCCACGACCTTTTCGATGTAGCGGCGTTTGCCCTGACAGGTGAGGCGCCACCCCTTCAGCTCCTGTGCAGGCAAGAGGGGGACGTTCACGTTGAGCAGCGTGCCTGAAGGAAGCCCTTTTTCCAGCACGCGGGCAGCCAGTGCGCCAGCAAATTCCGCCGCCGCCTCAAAGGAAAAGTTTCGTAACGCTACCAGCGAAACGGCAATGGAAGGAATCCCCAGGAGGGTTCCCTCAATGGCCGCCGAAACCGTGCCGGAGTAAATGATATCGTCTCCCAGATTTGGTCCTCTGTTGATGCCGGAAACCACGAGGGCTGGTTTTTCCGGCATGAGTCCTGTCAACGCCAGCTTCACGCAATCGGTCGGCGTTCCATCCACGGCAATGCGCCTCGGTCCCATCTCCTTGGTCCGTAGCGGTCGGTGCAGGGTGATAGCATGGCTCATGGAGTTCTGCTCACGGTCCGGGGCGACAGTATAGACTTCTCCCAGCCTCTGGAGCTTTTTTTCCAGAGCCACAATTCCCTCAGACTGAATCCCATCGTCGTTTGAAACTAGAATTACCATGGAGGTATTTGATCAAATTACTCTCGAAGCATCAACCCAAAGGGCAAGAGTTGTTTGATTACTTGAAGATCCGAGTCCGATTCGTGGTGTTGGAAAGTTCGTGGGAGAAAACCGCTAGAGATTTTCGGACCGAGGAAGCACACTCGGTAAAATCGCCTCCAAGTCGTTCAGTGGCTTATCGAGGCTGTGAATGGCCTCAGCCCAAAAGTCGGGCGATTCGAGATCGCGGCCGATGGTCCGTCGGGCAACATTTTCAGGGGTGTCGCTGCCTGCAAGGCGGAGAAACTCCTCATACCTGGGCAGGAAGTCCTTCTCTTCCTTTTTAAATGCGGCGAACAACCCGCGACTCAATAGGAAGCCGAAGGTGTAAGGAAAATTGTAAAAGGTGACCCTCGTGATGTAGAAATGGAGCTTCGAGGCCCAGAAATAAGGGTCCTCGCCACCCTCTTCGAGAATATCGCCAAAGACACGCTGCTGGGCTTCGATCATCAACTCTTTTAGGTGGCTAACGCTTATCTCTCCCTGTCCCCGTTCCTCGTAAAGATCCTTCTCGAATTCATACCGCACCGGAATATCCATAAGGTAGATGGCCCCGCGGCCGGTCTCCATGTCCAGCACCAGGGCCTTTTGTGCGTCGCTGATCGATGGATCTTTCAGCATTCCATCGATCAGGATCATCTCCGCGAAAGTGGAAGCGGATTCGGCCAGGGTCATGGGATACTGTCGTCCGTATGGGCGTAGGTCTCTCATGACGTGGCTGTGGAACGCGTGACCAGCCTCATGGGCCAAGGTCAGGACATCCCCCATCGATTGGTTGTACGTCATGAAGATCCGCGATTCCCTTGTCAGCAGGGAACCCGTGCAGAAGCCCCCCGGCTGCTTTCCGGTGCGGGGACTCCAATCTATCCAGTTCTTGTCATAGATGGTCTGAAAATATTTGCCGAGTTCCGGATAGGCCTGGGCGAACGAGGCATGGACAAGGGTCTTGGCCTTTTCCCATGGGAGATGATCACGCTCGGGGATCGGGAGCTGCGCGCCGAGATCGTACCAAGCTACTCCCTTAGTCTTCATGACCTTGGCTTTGAGGCGGAGGATGCGGCGGGGCACGTCGAGCTCGCTGTAGACGGCCTCGAACATGGCGTAGAGGGTTTTACGCGTGATTCCTGATTGGAAAAGGGCGATGTCGAGGAAGTGCTCGACTGCCCGGTGACGGTTAAGGGTCAGGCGCGTTCCCGAGATGGCGTTGAGGATGGCAGCGGCGCTTTCTTCGATACTCTCCCATGCAGCGTTACCACCCTCGAAGGCTGCCTTTCTCACACGCCGGTCCGGGTCATCCATGAGCGAACGGCGCTGTGACATGGGCACTCGAACTCGACGGCCATCGGGATACGTCATGTCGAATACAAGCCTTCCCGAAAGTGAGCTGTAGAGACGCCCCCATGCGTGGATGCCGTCGACGCCGAGGTCCACTGCCAGAGTCTCCTTGTCCGGATCCATAGTGTGGTGTGACTCCTCGCGCAAGCGGGTCAGATAGTGCTGGGCGCCTTTGAATGCCTCTCGGTTGATGAATGAGGAAAAACTATCAGTCGGTGCCTGCTTGATTGACCGAATCAGTTCAATCCTGACCTTTGTGGAATCCGCTTTCATCAAGGTTATGGCCGCTTCCTCTTTGAGGGTGGCTTCGTTTCGTGTATCTGCGGCGGCCAGGCAGGAAATGTAGGAGTTAAGGTGCGAGAGACGCCTCAGGATATCCTCGTTTTGCAAAAAGATCTTTTCCCACTCTGCCTCCGACTCGTTGTCCAGTGAGGGTAGGGCGGACGCTTTTTCCTGTAGAGAGGCAATATCCCTTTGAAGGTCTTCCTTGAACCGCACCATCTCAGGCCCGTTGAACTGCGGAAAATAGCTCGTTAGATCCCAATCCATATTATTCAATGTAAACCCCGTCTCTTGAGGCGGGCACAAAGCCGATGGGGTTTCCAAAGGGGAGAAGCGGCAGCTCTCCCCATTGGTCGAACACAGGGATTCAAATCCCGTTTTCGATATAACTTGATTCCGGTCATCTCCGGCCTACCTTCACACGATCTACGCCAGAATTTTGGTTACCTCGTCTTGCTCATATTTCGGCAGATCCTGAAGGCCTGTGGCATCTTGAATCTTAATTCCTTCTCGCTCTTGGACTATCCGGCCGATCACGATGGCGCTGATATCCTCCGCTTGCAGGCGGGTGACCAGGCTATCCGCCGCCGCGGCTTCACACGTGATGATTAGGGCACCGGAGGCTATAAGTCCGAGGGGATCGAGCCGATAGTGATCGCATAGCTTCCTGGTTTCGGGAAAAATTGGCAGCGCTTCCGAATCGATACGCAGGCCTACCCCGGCAGCAGAGGCGATTTCATGAAGGCCGGTCGCCACCCCCCCCTCGGTCGGGTCATGCATCGAGTGGATCTCTGCCGCTTCTACTGCAACCAGGGCGTCCTTGAGTACGCTGATTCCGGGGTCATAGAGGAAATTCTGCGTGCGCATTAGCTTCTCTTCATCAAATATGGAGTTCAGCTCCGCAGCCTTTTCACGGGCGATGATGGCCGATCCCTCCACTGCGATGCCCTTGGTTATGACTACTGCATCCCCCACCCGCGCCCCGCTCGTGCGAACCATCCTGTCTTTTTTGACCTCTCCGAGCATGTGGCCTACCACAATCGGGCGTCTTAGATCATGGGTGATTTCCGTATGGCCGCCTATGAGGCTAATCCCCAAGTCCTTGCAGGCTTCGATGATATCATCGAAGATCCGCTCCACGTCGCTATGTTCGGTCTGGCTCTCGGGTAGCAGCAGTGTTGCCAGAAACCATTGTGGATGCGCACCCATGGTGGCGATGTCATTGGCGTTTATGTTGACTGCGTACCAGCCGATTTTGTCGGTCGCGAAGGTGATCGGATCGGTCTTAGCAATCAGATATTGAGGCCCACCGGTATCGATCACTGCAGCATCCTCGCCGATAGCGGGTCCCACAATGACCCTTTCATCCGTGATCGCGTTGCGGGTGAGCAGGCTGGCCAGCGCTTTTAGAGGGAGCTTCCCTACCGGGTACTTTCTCGTCTTTTTCAAGGTAACAGGTGAACCTCGTCTGTGGCAGATTCTCTCGATTTCTATCCGTTTCGGGTACCCGCTGACAAGAGGTGAGAATTCGATTTCACAGCTTGACTCCAATCCGGTATGTTAAGGCTGGAATAATTCGCGGGTGGCGAAAAGCAAGAGCGGTGTGGCGGGATGGTAAAATCCCGATTCATGAGTGAGAACTAGATGGATGTCTTAGCGCACGGTCTTTGGGGTGGAGTTGGCTTTTGTCAAAAGGGAGGCAAAAAGTTTGCCGCCGCCTTTGTTCTTGGAATGGCACCAGACCTCTTCTCCTTTGGTCTCTTTCACGTGACCCACCCCGACTGGATAGGCCAAAGGATATTAGGGGAGGTCTCCGGGCCTCCCCCTATGGCCATCCTTCCGGATTTCCTCTTTCATGCTTATAACATTACTCACAGCCTTATTGTCTGGGGTGCACTATTTGCGTTGATCTGGTCGCTAAGGAGGCGTCCGCCGTGGTTATTCTTGGCCTGGGGGTTGCACATTTTGTGCGACATCCCGACTCACACCTCGGCGTACTTTCCCACCCCCTATCTCTGGCCGTTTTCCACTCCTTACATCGAGGGAGTCTCATGGGCCACGCCCTGGTTCATGGTAACGAACTACACGGCTATTCTACTTGCCTACATCGGGCTGATCGTATATCGGCGCATAGCCACACCACGCTCGGTTCACTAAATTCCTGTATGCTCCGACCACCTCTGCGAGCTGCCCATGTCTTTCCATCACATAAGTGTGCGGGATTTGGATCTGACAGGACCGGCACCTACCATCCCAGCGCATATCCGATGCTTCTCCTGGGTGATACTCCGCCGGAGATAACTCCTCGCCCTCTGTCAATCTGGATGCCCATCACCTTGCCGTTTTCCCACCCTGAGGTGACGTCGACCTCGTGACCACGACGCTCGAGTTCTTTGATGACTTTACGAGGAATTCGTTCTTCGACGAGCATGAGCCCGGGAAAGGCGGTGCGTGGGTAAAAGGACGACGGGAAATGGGCAGAATAGACGGTTGGTGCGTCTAGCGCCTCCTGTATGTTCATTCCGAATTCCACATAGTTAAGGAAGAATTGCAGCGTAAACTGGTCCTGGGTATCGCCACCCGGTGTGCCAAAAACCATATACGGTTCCCCGCCCTTGGTCACCAGCGAAGGAGTCAGCGTGGCGCGCGGACGTTTACGGGGGGCGAGGCAGTTGGGCCGCTTTGGATTGAGGTAGAACATCTGTCCGCGTGTACCCAGAGGAAACCCCAAGCCCTTGATGACCGGCGAGGAGCCAAGCCAACCGCCACTGGGCGTCGCGGCCACCATATTGCCTTCGCGGTCAACGGTATCAAGATGGGTAGTGTCGCTAACATGTGCGTGACCCAATCCTAAATCCTTGATCGAACGCGCAGCGACCTTCAATGCGCTTCGATTATCTTCCGCCACGTCGAAGGTCGCGATGGGAGGTGTTCCCCTCCCGACATCGCCCGGACGAAGCTCCTGAGACGCCATGTCGCCAATAAGGTTCCGTCGTCTTGCCGCGTACTCCTTCGAGATCAATTGATCGAGAGGGACTTCGTCAAAGAGGGGGTCTCCGTAGTATGCCTCCCGGTCGGCGAAGGCCAGTTTGGCACACTCCATTAGCGTATGCAGGTAGCCGGACGAGTTATGACCCAAGGTGTTGAGATTGATTCCCTCAAGGATAGCTAACTGCTGAAGGAAAACCGGCCCCTGTGTCCAGGTCGAACATTTGTGCACGTCAAGGCCGTGATAGTTTAAGGTAACGGGTTCCTCAACCGCCGCATGCCACTCTGCCATATCCTCAAGGGAGAGCAGACCGGTATGGGAGGTGCCACTGGCGTCCTCAATGGGGTTACTGGTTATGAACTCTATGATCCGTTCTGCAATTTGGCCTCTGTAAAAGAGATCACGCGCCGCTTCGATTCCACCGATGCGTTCTTTGTGCTTGACACCCGCCTCTGCTCGACACATCAACTGGAGTACGTTTGCCCAGTCTGGGTTGCGCAGGACGTCGCCGGCCTCGGGTGCACGTCCGCCGGGACAATAGATCTCACCGGTGGTTGGATAGAGTTCGGTATACTTTCGCACGTTGGCTGCGAGGCTGTGGTGCAATCCCTCGTAGACCGGAAAGCCATTTTCGGCCAACTCGATCGCGGGTTGAAGAACCTGAGCGAAATTCATCGTCCCGAAGCGTGTCAGCGCAATTGCCCACGTATCCACCATTGCTGGGACGCAAGCGGGGAGGTAACCATCCCCTGGGATGAGGTCGATGCCATGCTCACGACACCAATCTGTCGTGAAGGTCTTAGGTGACCAGCCCATGCCACTGATGGAAAACACCTTTTTTTCTTTTGCCGAATAAATAAGCGTCGGCACCTCGCCGCCAATACCGTTGCTCTGTGGTTCCAGCAGGTTCAGACAGAAGCACGTTGCCGCTGCTGCGTCGATTGCGTTGCCCCCCTGCTCCATGATGCGAAAGCCGGCGGTGGTGGCGAGGTAATGGCCTGAGGTAACGACACCGCGTCTGCCCATGACAACGGGACGGGTAGTGAAAGTTGACATGTTAACCTCCTAGTGAAAAGCGTTGAACAGATATCATGCAAGGGTGGTACCTGATTTTTGAAGGAGTAGCAGGGAGAACCACTCTTTGGGATCCGTAAAGTGCTCCATGAGCTCCAAGCCAAACAAATGAAGCTGCTTTTGAAGTTGCTCTGGTTCGAACTTTCGGCTGACCTCCACAAGTATCTTTTCGTCTTTTTCCCAAGTGAATGACGTTCCGTAGGACGGAAAACGTATCTCCTGAGTACAGGTCGACACAGCGTACATCTCCACCTGTTGACGGTTAGGGTCATACCCGGAATGGTAGCGCATTTTGTTCAGGTCAAAATTGCTGTTGATGAGTCGGTTGATGTTAAGAAAGGCATTGAGAATAAAATCACCAGTGACCCCTTGAGAATCGTTGTAAGCCCTTTCCAGTATCTCCGCGTCTTTTACCCGGTCTACTCCGAGCAGGAGGAAATCGTGAGGCCCCATGGACTCTGAAAGGAGTTCAAAAAAACGGACCAGTTCAGAACGGTTGAGGTTTCCCACGGTGCTGCCCAAAAAGACGAACATAGTCGGCAGCTCTTTTTCGATACTTGCAATTCCCTCCTCAATTTGGGCCGCTAATCCGTGAAAGACCAGTTGGGGAAGTTCTTTTTTGATAGTCTCCCTGGAGGCAGTCAATCCTGCGAGGCTCACATCAACTGGTGCGAATATTCCTCCTAGCCTTTGCCGGACCTGTTCTCTCAAGAGGCGCAGTGCTTTTTTTGAGAATCCTGCCCCCAATTCAAAAATGCACTCCACCGGTGCCAGTGCGATCACTTGCCCTGCTTCTCGTTCCAGAATGCTGTCTTCCGTTCTGGTCGAGTAGTATTCCGGAAGTTCACAAATCCTCTCAAATAAATGCGAGCCCCGTTCATCGTACAAGTGGAGGGCCTCTAACCAGCGTGGTTGGTCGAATAGAGTTCTCATGATCGAATGGGCAGGGTCCTTTTTGGCATGGCCCGCATCCAGGGTCCATATCGACGGCACAGTTTGGCGCCAAAGCTTTTGTTGCGCTGCCGAAAAAAATTGTGGTTTTCCCTGTTCTTCCATAAGCTATGCGACTATATAGGGAGAATCGGGTGGCTTGTCTAGCTTAATGCAAACTAGCAGAAATAATTAACTAGGTAACTAAAGACTCTGTGTCCCTGGTTTCCTTCTGCTCAAAGTGGGCCTTAACTGAGATGGGTTAAAATTCTCAGATCCTCTCAGTTTTTTAGCAGCGATTGAGGTAAAGGTGGAGAAAATCCGGAGTTGGGCGGAATCTTTGTCGATCAGGAACTCCGGGTGCCATTGTACGCCAAGTACGAAGGAGTGATTATTACTTTCAATGCCCTCGACAATTCCATCTTCTGAACTGGCATTGGTGATTAAACCTTTGCCCAGTTTCTTTACCGCCTGGTGATGGGTTGTATTAACGCCTAGGGTTTCGCAGCCCACAATCTGCTTGAGCTTAGTACCCTGGTGTAATTTGATTTGATGTCCCTTCTGGTCCTTCGGAGTTCTCTGCTGGTGCTCTATGACAAAGGGGACCTGCGTTGCAATGTCTTGGTAGAGGGAACCTCCTAGGGCTACGTTGATGGCCTGCTCACCTCCGCACACCCCGAGTAGGGGGAGGTCTCGTTCGAGGGACAGAGAGATCAATTCCAGCTCGAATTGGGTTCGCTCTTCTTTTACCTGACCTAGTCCCTCCAGAGGCTCTTCACCATAAATGGTCGGATGGATGTCAAAGTTTCCTCCCGTTACCAGGATTCCGTCTAGGCTCTCTAGCGCCTTTTGAATAGCCCTTCGCGAGGAATGGATTGGAAGAACTATGGGGATCCCACCAGCTTTCAGAATCGCCTGAGTGTATCGATCCGACAGAAAGATTATTGGTTCCTCGCGGGCAGAAGGGGATTGGCTGGTGCTCCAGTCAGGGGTGATTCCAATGAACGGCGTATCACTTTTGGACTGTTTTCTCATCGGGATTGTCGTAGAGATTTTTGTAGATCCAGTAGTTACGCAGGACCAGCTTTACGTATAGACGGGTTTCGCGGTAAGTAATCCGCTCGATGAATTCCTCTTGATCCAATGCGGAGAGCTTCCTTTCCCATCGGTCCACGGCATTCTTGCCGGCGTTGTAGGCGGCGACGGCCTTGACCATGTTGTTCGAGTAAATTTGTAATAGCCCCTTGAGATGCTGGGTCCCCAGTATGATGTTGAGGTCCGGGTCATAGAGCTTCTCGATTTCCGGAGGGGGTAGCCCCATCCGTTTGGCCTCTCGACCAGCAGTGGAGGGGAGAAGCTGCATCAGCCCGAAGGCCGAGGCCGGAGAAAGCGCTTGGGAATCAAAAAGACTCTCCTGACGTACCAGCGCCAACACCAGATATGGATCTAGACCTCTCTTCACCGCGTTTTTCTGGACGGTCTCCCAGTAGGCCAAAGGGTAGCTGTAGTGTTTTAGCTCACCAGAGGGGTCGTAGAGCTGATAGGCTAGCTTAACGCTACGGTCGAAGCCCCGGTTTCGCACGTACTCCTGTATTAGAGTCATCCTTAGGGCAGAATTCTCACCTATCTGATTTTTGATTTCATCCAGCTCAACGACGGCGAGATCGTGAAGTGAGAATTCAGCCAGTTTTTTGGCCCGGGAGAGATGAAAGGAGATATTCGGACTGCGAGGAAGTGTTGCATCCGAGGAGAAATGGCCCTTTGTGGTTTTCCTTTTCTTGACCGTTTCCCCCATCCTTTTCAGCGCATTTGCCGCAGGTTCCATGTAGTAGCTGTCGTCCTGTGCATTAAGGATGTTCCTATAAATATGCTTTGCCTTCTCCAAGCGACCCAAACGCTCTGCCGTACGGGCCTGCCAGAATAGCCCTCCAGTTCTGAAGTTTCTTGACCCTATCCCTGCGGCGATATGCTCAAAGTCATCGTGTGCTTGGCTATAGTTGGCTTGGAGATAGTGCATCCAGGCGAGCCGCCATGCGGCCTGCTCACGCAGAGCGCTCTGCGGGTGCTTTTTAGGGAAATTCTGATAGAGGCGAATGGCCTCGTCTGGTCTCTGAAGCGATTCGTAGATGCGCGCCGAGGCGAAGGACGCGAAATCGAGTTCAGGACTTTCGGGATAACGTTCTTTGAGACGCCTGAATTCTGCCAGGGCCTTGAGATTTTTTCCCCGATTCCAAGATAGTTCTGCCAACCGGGCCAGGGCCGTCGGGGCCTCGGGGCTCGCAGGATACTGCTCCACGATCTCGGTTAAGACTCTCCTTTCTTTTCCTCTCTTCCGTGCCTTGTGGTAAACCTCGGCTAGGCCCGTGAGGAAGCGCAGGCGGATGCCCCTTTGAAGGGTAAGACCGGACAACTTGCGGTAGACTCGCTCCGCCTCAACGTAATCGCGCTCCCTTGACAGAAGTTTTCCCTCACCCAGTATGGCCTCCGGCTCCGTGAGGCCGAAGAGCTGTCGGTATCGTTCCCTCATCCTCTGCATTTCTTTTTTCGCTTTTGCCGCCCAAGGGGTGAGTGGAGAGGTGTCGCGCAGTCTTTGGTAAGAGGAGTATGCGTGGTTTAGTTCACCTCGCTCTTCGTAAGTCAGGCCAAGGAGATAAAGGGCCTCCTCGAAGATTGGACTTTTGACCCTCCTGGTCGCGAGGGCCCTTAACTGCTTGCTAGCCTTGTCGTAATCTTTCTTTGCCAGAGAGATTCTTGCCAGCTCTAGGTTTGCGTGATGAAACCAGACGCTTTGGGAGAAATTAGTCTTCAATTTAGAAAAATAAGCGCGCGCGCCGTCGAGATCTTCCCGCGAAAGGGCGATCATGCCGAGAAAATAGAGGCTGTAGTCATCCAGGACGGAGCCGTGACGTAAGGCTTTAAGGAAGAGCTCCTCTGCCTTGGGATGGTTTTCCTGGGAATAGAAAGCATAGGCTTGGGAAAAAAGCTCGCTGGCCTGTTTCTCTTCCGAGGCGGTGCGAAGAGATGGTATCAGCAGAAAAATGAGAAACGAGAGGGTAAAGATTTTCCTCATGATTCAAGGTGAAGATTAACGGAGCAACCGTGGAAATTCAACCCTAGATCCGTCGATACAGAACGCCGGTCGATCAACGCGTGATGCTTCCGCTGGGCTGGGTGATTTATTTGAGGGGATGTGATATTTCGATTCATGGGAGAATTTATGGATGATGAAATTACTGCCAACTGCGAGCGGGTCAGGGAAAAGATTCGCTCGGCGGCAGAGCGGAGCGGAAGAGACCCTGGTGAGATCAAGCTCCTTGCTGCCTCCAAGTCACAGAGCGTTTCGAAAATCCGCGCAGCCCTCAATGCGGGAATTCTCCTTTTCGGTGAGAACTATGTACAGGAGGCCTTGACTAAAAAGGAGGCTATTGGAGAGTCGGTCGAGTGGCACATGATCGGTCATCTCCAAAGAAATAAGGTCAAAGTGGCAGTAGACCTTTTTTCATTGATAGAATCTTTGGATAGCGCGGAGCTGGCAAGGGTGTTGGACAAGGAGGGCGAAAAGCAGGGGAAGACAATCCGTGCCTTCGTTGAGGTCAATCTGGCCGGGGAGGAAACCAAAGGCGGCGTCCGCAAGGAGAATTTGGTTCTACTGCTAAACGAGATAGGAACATTTTCTCATCTGCGAGTGGAAGGGTTGATGGTAATCCCGCCTTTTCGGGAAGATCCTGAAGAGGTCCGTCCTTATTTTCGGGCTTTACGAGAGTTAAAGTTATCTCTTGGAGACCTAAAAATTTCGAACGTCGATCTGCGCGATATTTCTATGGGCATGACACATGACTACCCGGTGGCTATAGAGGAGGGTGCCACTATTGTTCGAGTTGGAACAGCCATTTTCGGACTGAGGAGTGAGTAGCGGGCAAATATGTTCATCATAGCCAATTTCTTGCAGGCCTTGGCAGCGATCCTGGGCATGATCTTAAACTTGTATATGTGGATAATCATTGCTCGGGCGGTGATCTCTTGGGTAAATCCGGATCCATATAATCCAATTGTGAGGTTTCTCTACAACGCTACGGAGCCCGTGCTTTACCGTCTGCGCCGGTCCTTCCCCATCTTTGCCGGAGGCATCGATTTCTCTCCCATTGTTGTTCTGATCATCATCTATTTTCTACAGCTGCTTCTTGTTCAATCATTGTATGATTTGGCCCGCTCAATAAATTAAATGGGCTGAAATACAGGACGGAGACAGGGATTTGTTCACTGTCTCTATCTCAAATCTTTACTTCTACCTGGATTTTATGGTGCGAGGAGGGGGACTTGAACCCCCATCAGCCAATGATGTCGAAGGCTCGGAAGAGTTCGATGTCATTGATATTTCTAAACTAAAGAACATTGACGAGTGAAAAGCGTTATCCCTAAAAATCCCGTATTTACCCCCTATAAGCCCTAAAAAAGTGAAACCGTTTCAGGTCTTGTATTCAATGACAAACAAAGAGGCCGAGAGACCCAATCTCTCAACCCCATCAGGCTTAACACACTCTTGGATGAATACTTGAAAGGCGATCTTTTACAGCGGCATTGGACTCACGTCACTACTCACTTCCCTTTCGGTTTCCATTCCCGCGCCAGCTTCTGGGCCTCGGCGATCTGAGCGGGAGTCATCTTCGTGGCTAGAGCGTCACGCAATGCACCTGCTCTTCGGTCTCCGCTCGCTACCGCAAGGGTGTACCACATATGCTATTGGACAATGTCCTGTGTTACACCTTTGCCAAAACCATACATGAGACCGAGATTG
>JAZFYO010000287.1:0-3321 GCA_036443615.1 Binatia bacterium
CAGGAAAATAGTTCTGTCCCTAATTTCTTTGGTGCGTAACCTTGATGCTACGATGATAGGCCTGACCCCCATTCCGACTTTCAGGCTAAATTAACTTAGATTCGGCTGGAGTTCATAGGCTTTAGGGGAAAAGTGAAACCTGGTCGGCTGCCATAGGAATTGTTGCTTTCGTTGAGAAAGTTAGTTAAGTGATTTTTCAAGGCCGCCTTGAAAACGGCACGTGTACGAAGTAGGGGCTGCAAAGGCACCGGGAGGGTAACATGTCAAAACCCAAACTGACCCTGGCCTGTCTCAACTACGATCGAACCACCGCCATCCACAAAGGTTTCATTAAACTGGAAGGAGTCGATCTGCGACTCGTCGAACTGACGGACCCGCGCGACGCCTTTGCCCGGGTATTCCAGGGAGAGTTCGATGTCTCGGAGTTCTCCATTACCGAGTACATTTACTACACCTCGAGAAACAAGAGTGAGTTCATCGGCGTACCCGTCTTCCCGGCCAAAAGGTTCCGTCATGCCTTTATCTTCTGCAACCCTGCCTCCGATATCCGCGAACCGGGTTCTTTGAGCGGTAAAAAGATCGGCTTTGTCGATTGGGTCCAGACCGCGGGTATCTGGATTCGAGGTATCCTCGAGGAAGAGTACGGCATTTCGGGGACACAGGCCCGGTGGTTCGCCGTTTCCATGCACCACTGGGACGACCGGGGTGAGAAAGACAACGTCGAACCTCGCAATGGCGCGACCATTAATTGGCTCGAGACAAACGGTCGGGACGTCAAGCCAGTCATGGAGAGTGCCCTGCTGAAAGGGACAATCGACGCCATGGGCGTGCCTTTCATGCCGGATGCCTATCGCAGGGGCGACAAAAGGATCAAGCGGCTCTTCGAAAACTACAAGGACGTAGAACAGTCTTATTTCAAGAAGACCCGCATCTTCCCCATCATGCACGTACTCGTGGCCCGAAAATCGCTCGTGGAAGAAATCCCTGATCTGCCTAGAAAACTCTTTGAGCTCTTTTCCCGCTCAAAAACGCTTGCCCGTCGAGAAAACAGATTGGATAGAACCACAAGCCTGGTGTGGCCGAACCATTACTGGGATGAAGAGGAGGCCCTCTTCCAGGGAGACCCCTGGGCTTACGGTCTGGATAAGAATCGCCACATCCTGGAAAAGATCATCTCCTATTGTTTCCAGCAGGGAGTCGCCGAGCGCATGCTCCGCCCCGAAGAGCTCTTCCACCCGAGCACCTGGGAGCTCACGGAGGACGCTATCTCGCTCCCTTAGTTAGGCATCCTAAATTCTTCAACGCTTAGGTCTATGAGAAGAGCCCCATGCGCCACCTGATAGAGCCCCCTGCAAAAAGAGATCCTTTTTGATTTCTTATAGCCAGTTGAACCGCTCTTAAATCAGGAAAACGAGCGACGGAATCTCCGCGTCGTTTTCGAGGAGCAGCACTTTTTTGAAAGCCATTTTGAGATCACCGTTTTCCATGCGCAGCTTGTGAACGGTTCGGCCGCTCCAGATATTGCGCACCCCCCGTCTTATTTCCGTCAGGACAAAGTTCGAATAAACCGTTTCCTCCCCGTTCCCACCCTCTTCTATCTCTAGGTTGGACACCACCCGGCGCATGCGCGAAGGAGGCTTCTGCGCGTACGCCATACCGCTTTTCAGCCGATCAATTCGATCGCCGATTCGCATGCGGTCATCGTAAATGATGGATACACTATGCATCGGATCTATGTCGTCACTGTTGCTCGGGACCCAATAGACCGCATCGTCCGTCCACAGCGCCAACCAGTCGTCGTACCGATGCTCGTCCATAAGACGGGCCTCGCGATAGATGAAATCTTCGATTTGCTGGCGATTCATTCCCATGGGTTCAACCCTACGACATCACGCTTTTGTAGTGGCGCCACATGCCCCTTAGCTGGCATTCGTCCATCCCGTACCCCAAGCGGACCCCGTCCGCCTTAGTCTCTTCCCTGTGAAGGCCGCGGCTTAGTACCAGCCATTCATTCGCCCGAGCCTCTATCCCCGCCTGAATGCGTTCCAAGATTTCCAGGTCGTCGGGTGCAAGGCAACCCGCAGGACCAAAACAAATCTCGTGGTCCCGTAAAATAAGTGCATTGACCTCCGTAGGGGCACCCTTCAGTAAGGCCGGCTGATAGTAGACATAAGTCTCGTTAACCCTTACAGGCTGTATCCGGCGGACATGAGTCTGGAGAAGGATAAGGTTGGGAAAGACAGAAACGAACGGCGAGAACTCTTGAAGGGCCTGTTGCGCTTTTTCTTTACCAAAGCGTCTCTCCATCGCTTCAACATAGTCTGCCAAAGCACCCGGCCGATTTCGACTTCCCAGTATATCGACGTGCAACCGGGTTGTATGCCCCGCCACCATGTGGCCGCCGGGCAGAAACACGGTTCCGCCAGCCGTTTCCTGGACCTCTCTCCTCGTCTGTGACTTGACCCGCTGGTCAAAGTAGTATTGGTGAAGTACATGTCCGTGATAGAAGCCTTCTAGCGAGTTCTCCGGCAGCATCTTCCAGTTTCCTTTATACCGGGCCTTCTGCACCCCTGCGCGCAGTTCAATCTCACCCTCGAGCGACCGATCAACAAAGGCGTCAATATACTCCATTGCACCCCCCAGGTGCTCTTCCAAGCTGATGCCTGTCGGGCTCAGACTGCCAAAAATAAACCCCCTATAGGAGGCCCTTCGGGCCACCTTGACCAGCCCATGGTCTTCCTTTCGAAATGAAGCATCGTAGGCCTCACCGTAGCTAACCCTGATGAGTTCGCCCTTGTTTGTGTACGTCCAGCCGTGGTAGTCGCAGCGGAAAAAGGGCGCCCTGCCACGCTCATGCTGACAGACGAGGTTGCCGCGGTGCCGACAGCGGTTCAGCAGAAGACCCACCTCGCCATCCTGGTCCCGTACCATGATCACCGGCTGCTGGCCAATTTTCCTCGTGATATAGTCCCCTGGCTCGGGGACCTCGCTTGCGTGACCAACATACACCCAACCCCGATGCCAGATCTTCTCCATCTCCTGTTGGAAGATCACTGGATCATAATAGAGCCTCCCGTTTATCCGGCCCTCTTCGATTAGATCCTTGTAATCTACCAGCGGCGTTAGCCCTATAGCCATGATAACCCTCCCCGTACAAGGTCTTTGGCCCTTTTACTAACAGCACGAATACACAACCACCTCAAATAGTTACTTGATTACTACTTTCGTATTGTTTATTTGCTCTTCCTCTTCCTTGCGTCCTCCATGACCTGTTTGCCGAGTTTTAAAATGACTTTTGTTAAGTTCTCCTGGTATTCGGGA
>JAZFYO010000288.1:0-8734 GCA_036443615.1 Binatia bacterium
AAAGCATGGCCCCAAAGGATTTTGCCGAGTTCCGTGCCCGAAAGGCACTGGCAGCCGGCGCTTCGCCCGCACTTGTCGCGCGGGCCGCTGAGGTTAGCTACTCGGTGCGGTCCAGGGGTTACCTGCAGGCTTACCAGGCGATGTGCGCCGCTAATATATTCGATGAGCTGGCGGAGATCGCCGAGCCTGTACTGGTAATCGCCGGGGAGAATGACAGCACCGCGCCGCAGGAAAACTGCCGGTCGATAGCTGAGGCGGTCTCGGGGTCGCGCTTTTACACGATCGCGGGGACCGGGCACGTGATCTACATGGAAGCCCCCGAAAGACTGAACGCGTGTCTGGGTGAATTCTTGACCGGTACCGGTTAAGGACGGAAGAATCAAGTTATATCGAACACGGGGTTTGAATCCACGTGTTCGACCAATGGGGAGAGCGGCCGCTTCTCCCCCCTGTGGAGTAACGGACCGCGACTACACGGGGGAAACCCCATCGGCTTTGTACCCGCCTCAAGAGGCGGGGTTTACATTGAATCAGTTTGGCTCAAGAAAACGGAGGAACATATGAAGCTTGTCGATCTTTCTCAACCGTGGAACATGCATACCCCCGGTTGGATTGGCTATCCAGGCTCGAAGATCTACTACACCCAGACACTGCAGACAAACCGCATCGTCTCGCAGCGTATCGAGACCTCGCTGCACGTGGGTACGCATCTCGACGGGCCGATGCATGCGGCCGATGGCGCCGGCGACATCGCGTCGCTGCCGCTAACCAAGCTGATCCATGAGGGTGTCATCGTGGATGTCTCGGACGTCGTCGGCGATTGGGATATCATCACCCCCAAGCACATCACCGACAAGATGGAGGTCAAGAAGGGCGATATTCTCATCCTCCATACCGGCTTCCACCGGTACTATGAGGGCAAGCCGCAGCAAGACCTCACTCGTTATTTCTGCATGCATCCGGGCGGGAAGCAGGATCTCGCGGCATGGATGTGCGACATGCAGATCTCGTGGTGGGGCATCGACGCCGGATCTGGAGATCATCCGATGAACACGACCATTCGCTACATGCGCCCCGATCTCACCAAGCGATTCGAGGAGAAGGTCGGGATGTCGGTGGATCGTTTCTTCGGCGAATACGAGTACAGGCATCACAGGAGCGGACGCCTGGTCAAGGAAGAGATCTTTCCGATGCACTACCTCGCGTTTCCAGAAGGGTGTATCCACGCCGAGAACATCGGCGGCGACATCGAGAAGGTGCTCAACCAGCGCTGTATCATCGGGGCGTTTCCCTGGAAGTTCGAGGGGGGCGAGGCCTGTCCTTGCCGGATCATTGCGTTTTTCGACGTCGGACCGCTGGTTGTCGAAGAACTACAGAGCGTCGTGTGAGTTGAGCTTATGTGCCGTCCAGGACGGCTCCGAGGTCTACGCTCAATTGGGAAGCTGATTGAAACTGAATAGCGTGGATGCCTAGTTTCGCCGCGGCGTCAACAAATTCCGCCACATCATCCACATACCATACGCGCTCGGGAGGAAGGCCGGCGAGTTGCAGGGCATGTTCGTAGATAGCACTCGCAGGTTTGGCGCTACCGGTCTGGTAGGAAAGAATCACGGCCTCCATTTTCTTGATCACGGGACAGGTAGAATGAAGGTACTCGAAGTGCAGGGGGTTGGTATTGGATAGAATAAAGAGTCGGACGTGCTGGGCTAACTGGGAAACAAGAGACGTTACAGCATGATTTTCACTGAAGCCAGAGTTCCAGATCTGGACAAACTCCTGATAGTCCAGCTTCAATTTGTACGTCGACGCAATCTCCTCATAGAAGGCCGGAGCTGTTATCCTGCCCTTATCAAAGGCCTCCAGGAGCGATGCGCTCCGCTTACGGATTGTGGACATGAAGACGGACGTATCCTGAAAACGCGAGTCCTCTGAAGTTTTGGCCAGCCGGGCGGCAACAGCCAGCTGGTCAATTTTGACGATTACATTGCCAAGATCAAAGATGATGAGCTCGGGAAGTTCCGGCATCTTATAAGTGTATTTCAGGTACGGGATGAAATTCAAACAGAGGTGATCGATGGCATGATCGACCTTTAGCCTCCTTCGCAGAAAGCCACGGGCGTGAGCCCGTGGGGCTTCACAACCCTGGATGACTTCGATTCACCAACGCTTTAATTTTACCCTGCGCAGAGGAGATGCCTTTGAACAACAGATTCAATCTAAACCCCGCCTCTTGAGGCGGGTACAAAGCCGATGGGGTTTCCCCCGTGGAGTCGCGGTCCATTACTCCACAGGGGGGAGAAGCGGCAGCTCTCCCCTTTGGTCAAACACGGGGATTCAAACCCCGTGTTTGATATAACTTGATTAATTATCCCTCTTCTATCGTGTCTCCTACACGAATCATGCCGGATTTAAGTATCTGTGCCCTGAGACCGCCTCGATGAACCAGACCGCGCAGGGCCCCTTTGTGTGTCATCTCCGCCATATGCGCACAGGGTTCACAAAGCCGAATTCCACGCAAGGTAACCTCGCCGACGCGAAAATCCCGTCCAACCAGATGGTTGAGCGGAACCCCGCGGGTGGAGATATTGCGGCGGCTGTCTTCCGGCTTGATCTCGATTTCGTACTCACGTCTCATGGCCTCGATCGCCTCGACCTCTATTAAAGTGACCTCACGATCCGGCCCGGGGTTGTGAGAGTAACTTCCGATCTGTTTGAAATAGCGATCCTCTTCCAACCCTTTGCCTGCGACGGCGCGTACATTCTTCGCGGTGACCATAGGTGCGCTCGCGCCTGCTGCAAGCTGAATGGAAACAACGGTTCCTTTCCACATATTCTTGGACCCTCCTCTGCCATTTTTCAAAACAAGTTTACTCAGAGCCTATTTTTTATCAAGCGGAGGGTATTTGAAAATTCCAGGTGCTGTCAACGCCTGTGATCTGAATCATCCACTCTTACAGGCTAGATTGTGGAAGGGCAAACGGGAGGAGGGACTGATCTCAGAGGCGGGGCTAATTGCACGTCGACGACCGGTCTGATGATTGCGGTGCTAGGGGGTGTTAGGCTGCCAAAGCCTTTTGTCATAGGACCTGACCCATCCGGCTGATGCCAGCCAAATTGACAGAACGGAGAGGGCTAGGACCGTGAGGGCGTAGACAAAGGACATGCGGTAACTTCCCGTCAAATCGTAGAGGGCGCCGCCAAGCCAGGAGCCGAGTGCGCCACCGGTCCCTACGCTGATGGCAGCGAAACCGAAGATTGAACCGAATCCTTTACCGGAGAAGATATCCGCCGCGAGCGCTGAGAGAATGACTGCCCGGGAGCCGAAGGCTATACCGAAGAAGAGAAGATACACGTAAAGGAGCCAAGGTTGAGATGGATCTCGGGCTGCCATCAAGCATCCTATCCCTACAAACGCCGTCAGGATATTAAGCAGATACGCTGTCCTCTTGGAATAGAGATCGGCAATATACCCAAAGATAAGTCGGCCAAAAGTGCTGGTTATTCCCATCAGCCCGAAGACGGTAGCGGCAAAGATCCGGCTATAGCCGATGTCGACTACGTGAGCAATCTGGTGGGTTACGATCACCAAGGTCCCGCTGGAGGCGACGACCCGGCCGAAGAAAAGGAACCAGAACTGGAGACTCCTCAGGGCCAGAGGCGCGGTCCATTGGTTCTGCGGCTCAGCGTGATCCTTCGGCTTTCCCCCAAAATACGGCCCGTGCCGGTAAACACCCAAGGCCAGGGGCATCAATACAAGCAGAACCAGGGCTGCCAGGGCCTGAAATACCCACGCCCACCCCAATCGGGAGATCAACCATTGGGTGGTGGGGACCAAGAGCATGATACCCGTACCCGTAGACGCAAAGACCACTCCGAGCGCGAAGGCCCTCTTGGATGTAAACCACTCCGAGACCAGGACGACATGGGGGACCATGCCCATGAATCCGAGGCCCACTGCTGAGATAACGCCAAAGAAGATATAGAACTGCCAGAGGCTGGTGATCTGGCTACTGAGGTAGAGCCCGGAAGCTAGAACAAGGCAACCGATCCCCACGATCATTTTGGGGCCGTAGCGGTCTAAGAGGTGTCCCACAATAGGTGATAGGACTGCGTCCATAATGAGGTTCATGGAATAGACACCGGCGGTCGCACCTCGGCTCCAACCGAAGTTGTCCAGGAGAGCGATATAAAAGACCCCGAAGGAGGTATGAATGCCGCGGGCGAAACCAAAGACTACGGAGGCTGATCCTGCAACCAACCATGAAGTGGAAAGGGGACGCATCTGATCTAGGAACTAGGGGAGAGGACTTTCTCCTCGAGCCAGCCTGAGAGGTCAGCGATGCTCTGGTGACTGATCTCATGGCCGATATCGTATTCGCGGAATGTAATAGGAACGCGGAGGCTGCGAAGCGTCTCCACCGCCTGTCGGGCAGAGTCTACCTCGATCAGTTCGTCTCGTGATCCGTGCTGGATCAAAGTGGGGAGTCGCTGGGCAGAAGAGGCAGAGGGGAGTCGCTCCAACAGCTCTGATGACAACCGGGAGCTGATGGCGACAAGGGCCGCAAAGCGATTCGGCTCTCCAAGCGCCAGGCTGTATGCCAACGCTCCGCCCTGACTAAAGCCGAGGGCAACGAGCTTGCCCCGATCGATCGGATAGCGGGCAAAGGAGGCGTCAAGGAATGTTTTCACTTGTTCCCTTGCTGCGAGAATGGCTGGTGCGTTTGCCGGACCTCCCTTCGTGAATGGAAACCAGCTATACCCCATGGCGCCGGGCCCAATGGGCGTGTCCAGAGGACCTTGAGGACAGATCATCAAAAAACGACCACCACAGAGATGGGGTGCGAACCCGAGGAGATCCATAGCATTGGCTCCCCGCCCGTGCAGCGCCAGGATCGTTGGGTGGGGGCCTTCGCTATGTGGCTCGAAGACGGTGTGGATGAGATTCATGCCTTGTCTCCCTGCAGATCAACGAGTGGCTACTTTAAGGCGGACTTTTTGTATTCGCTCCTCATCTCGGATTGAAGGCGGCCGAGGTGGTAGGTCTTCCAGTCAATAAATTTCGCACACGGTGCCAACGTCGGATGGACATCATTAATTTTGCGCCACATCTCCTGAACGATGAACCTGTAGTCCGGATGCCCTTGGGGCGTAGTGCGAAGCTCGCCGATGTGTACGGCCTCGCGCAGGTTCATCTTCATGGTCCACCTTATCTTGTATGCGAATGGGACCACATACTGGGCTTCTTGGGGAAGCTCTCGATGGATTTGTTGATATAATAGAGAGGCCTTCTCCATGCAACGGTCGAATTCTGATCTAAAGCCGGCCTCTTCAATCTCGGCAGGGGTGTCGTATCCGTGGACCGTGGTAAAGTCCTGTCTGTCCTGTGTGAGAATTCGATGACGCTGAAGGTCTCGATAAGCCCCAAGGTTTCCAAGAATGTCGAAGGTGTAATAAACCTGCTCCAGAGCCCGGCCGGGTTTGTCCCTCCTGTGGCGGCGCCTTTTTAAGTATTCATTCAGGATTTTTCGCCGCTTAGCCTGGGGCATCCCCTCCACGAGTTTTCTCAGCTGATCGAGGGGGTGACGTGCGTGGGGGTAAAGAATAGCAGCAATAATTTTTTCTTCTGCTTTCCTGTCATGGTCAACCAGTACGACTGGCTTGGTAGATCTTGCAGGAGGCTTTCTGACAAGTTGGGCTGTGAGAGAACGTGTTGCACTGTAGGTATCCCGTATGTACTCGCTAAGCCTCGCTCGCTTAACAAACGAGGGAATAAGGTCGTTGAGTTCGCGATTCATGGCGGTGGCCAGTTCTTTGGCCTCGGTCAGCTCGTGGGAGAAGAGCTTCGTGAGCATGTACTCAAACGCCTGACCGTCGCCGAAGAAACCCGCATTGGTAAGCGTTGCTGCGGGCAGATAGGAACGCAACACATCGCAGGTATGGGCCCTGACTGTCGAGCGATAAGCCGTCTCGGCCCATTTCTTAAGCCTCTCGTCCCGCTTGGCCTCCTGATAGCTCAACCTCCCTCCGGTTTGGGGATGCCTCAACTCGACCTCTTCAATAGGCAGAGACTTCTTTACGAATTCAGTCATGGGATCGATTTGGCGGGAATAGGTTTCAAAGAGGAGGTTCATCACTTCCAGATAAGTCGCGCGATGGGACGAAGCCATGATCTTGGGTTCCTGGAAGAATAGGTAGTTGCCGTTTTCGTCCTTTTGATTGAAGCGAACGTACCGGGTCGATTTCTCAAGAGGAGCAAGACCTAGCCGGGCGTCTTCTAGAATCTTCACCGAGACATTTGAGATGCCCTCGCAGGCGATGTGGGCTCCACCAAGCTGGGCTACCGAGTCATCGCCGTAGCCGACCAGGACCCTGTCGTAGAACGCCCTTGCCTTCTTAACTGCGTCGCTCTGTTCACTAACAGGTACTTGACCACCGAGCAGGCCTTTCAGGGCGAGCTCTGGGTCGCCCTGAAACTCATCTAAAAAAGTGCGCCTCAGGCTCTTGGTCGAGCGGCTGTAGCGGGAAAAAAGGGCCCCGGCAACTTCCTGGGGGAGCTTTAGCCCGAAGACCGGTTCGCTCAGGTTGGTAAAAAAAGGGGCAAGGCTTTTTTTCTCGGATTCGGTAAACCTTTCGCTCATCTGATAGTGCACCTCATGACTCACTCTAGGGCCTGATCCCCGAGAGGATGGCGATGATGCCTCCCATCTGCTCCCTCAGATCGATTCTACTGAAGCCAACCTCTTGAAGCCAACTTTTAATCGTTTCCTGTCCGGGGTAGGCCCTCAGGGATTCAACAATGTGCCAATAGGTGTCCGCTTTTCTGTGCAGAACTAATCCCCACAAACTCCCGAAGAGAAGGAGATATCCAAAGCAGACTCGCCGGTAGACACGATTCTTTGGGAGTCCAAAATCGAGGCAGACAAACATGCCTCCGCTACGAAGGAGCCGGAAGACCTCTCTTAAGGTTTGCCGAATATCCGAGACATAGCGGAGACCATAGCCCATTGTGATGACGTCGAATGAATGATCCTTTAAAGGAATTTGCATCAAGTCTCCCAGAACAAAGTTTACTAGTCGCTGTTGCGTGCATTTCTGCCTAGCGATCCCCAGCATTTTGGAATTTCGGTCAAGGCCGACAAGCTGAGCGTCAAAACCGGCCTCACGGAAGCGAAGCGGAAAGTCTCCGGTCCCGGTTGCCAAGTCGAGTATTCTCTTCTGGGCTCCGTTATTTGGAACCAGACTGACGGCCTTTCTTTTCCAGCGTTGTTCCTGACCCAAAGAGAGCGCTCTGGTCGTGACGTCATATCTTCCAGCTATCGTTGCAAAGATGAGATCAACGTACCCGCGTCTCTCCGTCACACTCTTCGGCCACTCCTTCAGCGAGAACCTGGGCGACTTGCTGTTCATGGATTTTGAGCTCGATCACCGCGGGCTACCATCAGCGTCGAATTCTTTGATCCGAAGCCGATGCAGTTGCAGAGAGCGATTTCCACCTCCTTCGACAGTCCCCGATTGGGGATATAGTTTAGGTCGCATTCCGGGTCAGGTTCCTCGTAGTTAATTGTAGGAGCCAGAAGGCCATCGTTCATTCCGAAGATGGCGGCCACGACCCCTGCCGCACCCGATGCCCCTTGGGGGTGACCGACCATCGATTTTATGGAGCTCATGGGAATATCATAGGCCCTGCGGCCAAAGCACAGGCGGGTTGCCTGGGATTCGGTCTTGTCGTTCAAGACGGTGGAGGTCCCGTGTAGGGCGATGTAGCCGATTTCGTCCTTGGACAGGTCGGCGTCTTCAATGGCCAGACTCATCGCCCTTGAGGCTTCCTCGCCGTTGGGATCCAGGCGCACCATGTGATAGGCATCACAAGTAGAACCGTAGCCCATGACCTCAGCGTAAATGGGCGCCCCGCGAAGAAGTGCCCGTTCCCTTTCCTCGAGAATTAAAATCCAGGCCCCTTCCCCGAGGACGAATCCATCACGCCGCCGGTCAAAGGGGCGTGAGGCCTGCTCCGGTCTCAGGTTGTTCGTTGTGGAAACAGCTCGCATGATGGAAAAGCCATGCATGATAGCAGGGGTGATCGTCGCATCGACTCCGCCGGTGATCAATTGCTCCGCCAGGCCAAACCGAATCTGATTGAAGGCATAACCCATTGCGTCCGTGGAGCTGGTGCATCCGGTGGAGACCACGTGACTTTGCCCCTTCAAGTTGAAGTAGAGAGAGATCTCACTCGAAAGGGACCCAATGGTCGAGCTGGAGACGTTATAGGCGCTGGCCTTTCGAAGCTGATCGGTAAAATAGAGTCGGTACTGCTCCTCGGTAAAATCGGGTGTCCCCCCCCCGCTCCCGAGTATGACTCCCCAACGGCGCCTGGCATCTAAGGTCATGGACTTTGCATCCACTCTGGCAGACCGGAGTGCCTCCTCTGTGGCCGCAATGGCCATGGGGGCTGCCCGTCCGACGCGCCTTAGCTCCTTGGGTGTGAGGTAATTCTCTGGCTGGAAATCTTTAACTTCCCCAGCGATCTGGCAAGCGAGGTCTGTGGGATCGAAGAGGGTGATCTTATCAACACCGCTTATCCCGCTCTTTGTGGCCTGCCAAAAGGCTTCTGCCCCGATGCCGTTGGGGCTTACCACTCCTATTCCACTAACTATGACCCTGCGTCGACCGATTTTTCCATTGTCTGAATTCATCTTGACACTACGTTCCAGAAATAGTTTGATTTCAGGACAGA
>JAZFYO010000289.1:0-10399 GCA_036443615.1 Binatia bacterium
CAACAGATTAGAGAGATTAACTCCCCGGTGATCCCTGCCTTCAAATCCAGAATAGCCCTGCTCGTCAGGTCTGCTGCCACAGGAGATAATCACAACATCTGACAGCTTTAGATCGGGATGAAACTCCGCCCCGCTGGTCTCCTGGATGCAATGGGGTGGCCACTCGCCGCCGCCGGTAGTAAAGTGTATTGTCTTCTCTGGATGCCAGTCGCGCGTTGCATAGATGGGCAGGTTTGCCGCCCTAAACCTCTCGATACAGCGGTTCAGGACTGGAACGACAGAATCCCCCTCGGGAACCGCCAAGGCCCCGCCTGCACAGAAGTCATTCTGAACATCAATAACGAGAAGGGCATCTCTGTCTTGCATGGAATAAGATTATAGTGAAAGATAAGTCTATTGCAATCTCATCCGACTCGGGAAAAAACGATATGGTCTTAAGAGCGATCTTTTTCGACGCAGCAGGAACGCTCTTTACCTCGGCGAGACCTGTTGAGGAAAGCTATGCGCTGTTGGCAAAAGGGTATGGGATGGAGGTCTCGGGAGCAGAGACGGCTCGGCGATTTCGAAGTTGCTTTTCCTCGGCGCCGCCCCTCGCCTTTCCTGGGGCATCGAGCGAGCACATCAAAGAGCTGGAGCGGTCCTGGTGGAAGGAGCTGGTAAGAAAAATCTTTGAGCCCTTCGGACCGTTCGTCCGCTTTGACGAGTATTTCTCCGAGCTCTTCGGGTACTTTAGCAAGGCCGACTCATGGTCGCTTTACGACGACACTATTGAAACGCTTTTAGCCCTGCGAAACAAGAAACTGACTCTAGGCATCATCTCAAACTTTGATTCCCGCCTCTTCGGTATTCTCAACGGACTAGGCATTGCCTCACATTTTGACTCTGTTCTAATCTCGAGTCAGATTGGATACGCCAAGCCTTCTGCGGAGATATTCCAGGCGGCCCTGAGCCTCCACCGGCTGAGACCAGCAGAGGCCATGTTTGTTGGCGACAGCCCTGAAACCGACATCACCGGGGCTACCCGTGCCGGACTGGAAGCGGTGCTGCTGGATCCCAGCGCTAGAGGAGAAGCAGACTCTACCCCGCGAATTAGGAATCTAAAAGAGATTCTGTCCTTCATCGATCGTTAGTGCTTGTGGTCTTACGAAGCTGCACCCAACTAGTGTGCAACGGGAGAAAGTCTGCGCGAAGCAATGATTCTATTTAATAAAACCATCGCCGAGCGTTGAGTGAGACACCCCTTCAACGGAAAACGCTCAAATTCTGGAGGATAGACCAATGCCGACCATTGATTCAGACACGCATGTCCTCGAGTGTGCAAGCACCTGGGATTACATGGACGAGAGCGAGCGTGAGATGAGACCCCAGATCGTGACCCCAGTCCGCGGAGATGATCCCGGGACGGAATTCTGGTTGATCGACGGGAGACTCCAGCCGAAGTCGCAGAACGTCGGGAAGGACACCCCGGAGGCATCCAGAGAAATGCAGGACGTCGAGGCCAGAATAAGGCATATGGACGAACTTGATGTGGATGTGCAGGTTCTCTATCCAACTGTTTTTCTCAGGCCGCTCACCACCCGGCCAGAGGTCGAACTGGCACTGTGCAAAAGCTACAATCGTTGGCTGGCCGATATCTGGAGAAAGGGTAAAAACCGTCTTCGGTGGATAGCCGTATTACCGCTGCTCAGTATTGAGAAGGCCATAGAGGAGTTGAAGATCGCTAAGGAAAACGGGGCCTGCGGCTTATTTATCCGTGGTGTAGAGGGAGAAAGGCGTATCAGCGATCCCTACTTTTTTCCTCTTTATGAGGAGGCTAGCCGAATGGATATGCCCGTGTGCGTTCATTCGGCCACGGGGAGTTTTGCCTTGCACGATTTCTTTGTTCGCGAGTGCGGCTTCTCAAAATTCAAGCTAGCCGTCGTTGGCGCCTTTCACTCCCTTATCTATGACGATATCCCGGACATGTTCCCAAAACTCAGGTTCGCCTTCGTTGAGGTCAGCTCCCAATGGCTCCCCTATGTCATCCATGACTTAGCCTTGCGATTTAGAAGGCAGGAGAGGAAGCTAAAGAAAGACCTGTTGCGCGAAAACAGGATCTATGTGGCCTGCCAGACGGATGATGATCTCGCGTACATTCTACAATACGCAGGAGAGGACAACCTGATCATCGGCTCGGATTACGGTCATGCCGACACCTCTACTGAAATAGAGGCCCTGCGAAAACTAAAGCAGGACGGCAAGGTGAGCCCAGCGGCTATAACCAAGATACTAGACCAGAATGCGAGAACCCTCTATCGCCTTTAAGGTCTTTTCCCTTTGTCCTTTGAGTTCAGGGCGCGCCAGACGCGCTCGGGCGTGAGGGGAAGGTCGAAGATCCGAACCCCCGTACCCCTCGCCAAGGCGTTAACTATCGTGGGAGCAACCGAGACGAGCCCTCCTTCACCCATCCCCCGTACCCCGTGAGGTCCCGGGCCATCCCGATTCTCGACCAGGACTGCGTGAAACTCTTTAGGTAGGTCAGAAAAACTAGGAACACGATAATCCACGAGATTGGGGTTCACCAGCTGGCCTCCCTCGTATACCATCTGCTCAAACATCGTGTGCCCAATTCCCATCATGGTGGCACCCTCTTCCTGACCCATGCATTGGACCGGGTTAACGGCCATTCCCACGTCCGCCACGGAGACAAAGCGTCGAACAGTGATTTCTCCGGTCTCTCGGTCCACATCGAGCTCTGCGCTTCCCATACCAATCTCCCAGAATACGGGCAAGGAGCCCGTCACTTCGGGTCCGACATCACCCCGACCGATTAGCTCTCCCCCCGGACCTCCGAAACGGCGCTCTAGCGCCTCCCGATAAGTCAACTTCGATTCGCCGCAGCACAGACCACCGTCCTCGGCCCTCACCTGGCTGCGACGCACTCCAAAGACCCGAGCCCCGATCTCAATAAGCTGTTTTTTCAAATCCCGTGCGGCCGCCTGAACTGCAAGACCCATGAGCGTCGTGGAGCGGCTTGAACCTGTGGAGCTGTCGTATGGGGTGACGGTGGTATCCGCCCCGCCCACACGGATGAAATCAAGGGAAAGACTGAGCTCCTCAGCAACGATCTGCGAAAGAACCGTTCTCACCCCCTGCCCCATCTCCGTGCTGCCGGCGAGAATATTCACACTCCCATCCGCCTGGAGACGGACCATCGCCACCGAAATAGGAGTTGCGCCGGCGTTGGTTGCCCCGATGGCAAGCCCCACTGCTGCATTTTTCTTTCTTGATCGCTTTTTCCACTGACTTGCCGAAACCAGCTTCTTGAGTGTTGAGGCAATGTCCGCATCGATCGCACGCAACTTGGGCTGAAGCTCTTCTCCCTTTCTAAGGAGGTTCTTAAGTCTCAGCTCAGCTGGATCGATCCCCAGGCTGGAAGCGATAATATCCATCTGGGATTCCCCGGCAAAAATCGTCTGGGGCGCGCCGATGGCACGAAACGATCCAGCCGATCCGGAATTGGTATAGACCGCATAGGCATCTGTTCGTATGTGGGGAATCCTGTAAGGACCCAAAACCCTGGTAGCCGCACGGATGGCAACCGCAGGCCCGTTATCCGCGTAGCCGCCTGTGTCGAGATAGATCTCTGCCTCACGGGCGACAAGGGTCCCATCTCTTTTCACCCCTGTCTTCAGCCTGAGTTGGACTGCATGCCTACGGACGGTAAGCATAGACTCGGAGACCGAGAGACAGATCTGCACCGGCCTCCTGGCCTTGCGTGCAAGCGCAACCACTAAGGGCTCAAACTTGGTATAGGATTTGCTCCCGAACCCGCCGCCCAGGTAAGGAATAATTAATCTCACCCTGGCGGGAGGTACGCCAAATATCCGTGCAATATCCCCCCTGACCTGGAAGGGATGCTGGGCTGAGGACCAAACGGTTATCCCCTCCTCCGTGAAATTCGCGATTACGGCGTGCGGCTCCATGGCATAGTGATAGACCATGGGAAAGGAAAAGCGGTTTTCATAAATCTCATCCGCCCCTGAAAAGCCCTCTTCTATGTTGCCTCGCTCCACACGCTCATGGCTGCAGATATTGTTGCTGGAGTCTTCATGGATTATGGGAGCCCCTTGGCGCATGGCGGCTTCCAGGCCCACAGCAGAAGGCAGCTCCTCATAATCCACCTTGATCAGGGAGAGTGCCTCTTCGGCCGTTTCCTCATCCTCTGCTGCTACTGCGGCCACAGGCTCTCCAACATAACGGGCCTTATGGATCGCAATGACCGGACGTCCATTGTAGTAAGGCTGGATGCCCGAAATGTCCGCCGCTGTAAGCACCCCAAAGACGCCGGGAAAGACCTCTGCGTCCGAGGTGTCAATGCTGGCAATCCGGGCATGGGGATAAGGGCTGCGCAGGATCTTGCCATATAGCATCCCAGGGATGACCAGGTCTCCGGTGAACTTGGCCCTTCCCATCACTTTGTCAATCCCGTCTACCCTGGGAACGTTCTGTCCAACGTACTTAAATGATCGCCGTGCCATCCTGATACCTTTGAGAAAAGTCCCGCCAACTTACCAAGACACGGACTCTTAGGCAACACGGCAAGGACTCAACTGCCAAAATGTGGGCCCAACGGGAAGCGAGAGGGCCTGCCCCCCAGCGGGAGTCAATAGGCTTCTGTTTTCTGTTTTCAACTACTCAACCTAATCTGCCTTCTCAATGTGAGAATGTTCAGTATCGGATGACTCCCTTTTTCGGAGCAGACCCCCTCGCCCACAAATACTGCTCCGAGGGGAGCGAGACGGAAGGCCGCGGGCACTTGAACGTAGAGGTTCCGTCAGGCCCAGACCTGAGGAGTAAGTACCCTGGGGCATGATAGGGTGGGGCCTTCAAGGTACAGTTCCATTGCCCGCGGGCGAAAGGCTCGTTCCCCGAGGAGAGGCAAGGGCGACGGGGCAGACCCCCTGGGCACCAAACATTGAGTGTGAGCTTCGGAGAGGGAGTCATCGTGAAGGCCTGAGGAACTGGAGCGAGATGGTTGGTACAGGCCGCGACAGTTGGAGAACCGACACGAGGGGGTTTGGGGAGTGGCCCTCAAGGCAGTAATCTATTTCCTCAGGCCGGAAGGCTTACTTCCTCGAGGAAGGTGAGACTTAGGAAATATGGCAAGAAGTTTGCGAAAAACTTTTTCCACACTTTTGAACGGGAATCCCTCGGCAAAGGGCAAAGCCTCTCCATGATTGACAGCAAAGTGGCTTGGCAGATATCCTCTGTGTGTCCTGTTACGGTAATTCTATGAAGATCAAGGACCGCTTTGGCAAAGGTCAGCAGGTTTTCTCCTTTGAGTTTTTCCCTCCCAAGGACGACGCGGGAGCGGATTCTCTCTTCGAGACAATCGCTAACCTGAAGGAACTTAACCCTACCTTTGTATCCGTCACCTATGGAGCTGGAGGAAGCACGCGCAGAAAGACCGTCGAGCTCACCGAACGCATCAAGCGAGATACCGGAATTGAAGCCATGGCCCACCTCACCTGTGTGGGACACAGCCGGGAAGAGATCCACGCGCTATTGGATGAGCTAGAGGCTGCAGGAATCGAAAACATCATGACCCTGAGGGGAGACCCGCCAAAGGAAGAGGAAAATTTTGTCCCCCATCCGGAAGGTTTCCGTCACGCCAATGAACTGGTGAGCTTTATCCGATCCAAGAAGACCTTCTGCCTAGGTGTGGCCGGCTATCCCGAGGTCCACCCGGAGGCTTCCAGCAAGGAGTCCGATCTTGCCAACCTCAAAAGAAAGGTTGAGGCAGGAGGCGATTTTGTCGTCACTCAGCTCTTCTTCGACCAAAGGGATTATTTTGATTTTCTCTCGCGCGCCCGCGCGGCAGAAATCAAGGTCCCGATTGTACCGGGAATCATGCCGATCACGAATGTGGCCCAGATCAAGCGCTTCACCCAGATGTGCGGTGCGAAAATCCCTTCACCCCTGCTAGGCGAGTTGGAGACTGCCGAAGGAGACAGGGAAGCGGTCATTCAAATTGGGATTCGACACGCTACCCAACAATGTGAGAAGCTCTTAAGCGGCGGGGCTCCAGGAATTCATTTCTATACGCTGAACAGGTCTCTCTCAACTCGAACGATTCTGTCCAATCTTAAAGAGCGTCTGGTTATCCCTCAAGCACCTTCTTCCACTTCTCGTAAACCTTCTTCTTGAGCTCCGGGCTCGACTCCGCAACAGGAGGAAAGTCCTTCATCCACTCAAAGGGACGGCACGCATCGATAATAGCGCGGGAATTAAATCCCTTCTTCCCCGGCTGAATGCGCGGGTCAAGAGGACCACTCCAGCAGCGTCGAAGAATATCGATCGACTCTACCGGATCCGAACGGGTCGATAGGGCCCAAAGGACATCAAAAGTGTTGGTCGGATCAATGTCATCATCGACCACTATAACGTACCGCCCAAGATAGGCACCGGCATGGACCTGAGAAGCGACCAGGGCAGCCTGTTTTGCATGACCCGGGTACCGCTGCTTTATGGAGATGATATTCAAGAGCCTGCCTCCGCCCGCTTCATTGCACCACACCCCTCTAACGTCCGGCACCCCTGCCTTTTCCACCTGATCCCAGATCAGAGCAGCTTTGACAAAGCACTTAGCCAGTGAATAATCCGAAGGTGGTCTCCCCGGCCTCGCACAGCAGAGGATCGGATTGTTCCGGTAATAGATATGCTCCACGCGCACCACCGGCTCGGGTCGGGAAGAACTCGCATAGTATCCTGTCCACTCTCCGAACGGGCCCTCTGTCTTCACATCCTCCGGATGCATGAAGCCCTCGATCACGATTTCCGCATCTGCAGGAAAGGGAAGCCCCGTTGCTTTCCCCTCGATCACCGGAATGGGGCTTCCCTTCAGCCCACCAGCGTAATCGAATTCTGAAACTCCGTAATCCACTTCATTTCCTGAAACCATAAAGAGGACAGGATCCTGACCTACAGAGATTATCACAGGGCAAGGTTTTCCCTTATCAAACCATTTTTGACGTTGAATACTTCCATGCTTGCCCGGTGAGATATAGAGTCCCATGCTCTTCTCATCATGGACCATCCCTCTGTAAGTTCCGAAATTAACCCATCCCTCATCAGGATCTTTCGTAATTACCAGACAGCCCGTACCGATATAGCGTCCTCCATCCAGCTCATGGATCAAAGGTACGGGGAATTTGAGGAGGTTGACATCTTTCCCTGAGAGAACGTTTTCCAAAATCGGACCCTTCTTGACGACCTCGTGGGGAATCGGCCTATGGGCAGCAAGCTTATCGCGGAAGGCGCGAACTAGGTCCGACCCCGTTTGATCGAGGGGCAATCCAAGGTTAAGGGCCATCCTCTTAAAAGAGGCGTTTTGAGCGAAGAGCGTCCGGTAGCCCTCTGGGTAACCTTTGATCTTGTCGAAGAGAACAGCTGGGACCTCGCCTTTACTCTCCCGGGCAATCAGTTCCGCCAGGGTCCCCATTTCTAGATCCCAGTCAACGCCCTCGATGACCTTGAGCTGGCCTAAACTATCGACGATATCCAGCCACTCACGGAGATCCCTGTAAGCCGGGGTCCTACCTGCCTTGACCTCTTTTTCAACGAATTTCTTTGCCTCTAGCGCAGCCATTAAAAACTCCTTCCTAAAACTTAGCTTTTTAGTGTTCAGCAGTCAGCGTTACGAATTTGGAACTGGAAATAAGCCGATAGCTGAATACTGATCGCTGTAAGCTTACCTTACTCCCCCAATATCGACTCATCAATCCCCTCTGTATCTCCAGCGGGGAGTCCGTTACAACTCTGGGGGTCCAGGTGCAGGTACACCTTTTCCCCTGGGGTCATGGGCTGAAAAGGATGGGTATGGACGCGCAGTAACTGATCCTGAACAGCAACATGACAGTGAAAGGCATCTCCCATAAAGACCGCATCCTTAATGGTCCCTTCTACCACGTTGTCAGCCTCCTGGGGTTTCTGCTTATGGACCTCGATGTGCTCGGGGCGGATCGAGATTACTACCGCCTGGCCCTTCTCCATGCGCGTGGCAGGAACAAAAGATAGGCTCCCATTCTTGGTCTCTATCCGACCTGGATCGGAGTTCCCTCCTAACTCAAGCACGCGACCCTCGATGAGGTTGGTCAGCCCCAGGAACGTAGCGGTGAACCTCCTCTTGGGTCGAGAATAAAGCTGGTGGGGAGTGCCAACTTCGATCAGCTTTCCCGCGTGCATGACGGCGATCTGATCCGAGATGGCGAGCGCCTCGGCCTGATCATGGGTCACATAAATAGTCGTGATGTTGACTCTCCGTTGCAGTGCCTTGATCTCAAAACGCATCTGCTCCCTAAGCTTAGCATCGAGATTGCTTAGAGGCTCGTCGAGGAGCATGACTTTGGGCTCGTTGACAAGTGCCCGGGCAAAGGCCACCCGTTGCTGCTGTCCGCCGGATAGCTTTGGCGCGGGTCGATCCTCCAAACCCTGCAGTCCCACTACTTTCAGCACGTCTAGCACTTTCTGTTTGATCGTTGCCTTTGGTTGGCGCTGGATGGTCAACGGATAAGCGACATTTTCAAATACGGTCATGTGAGGCCAGATGGCGTAGGACTGAAAAACCATTCCAATGGGGCGATGGTTGGGTGGGACATAGGCCCTCTTCTCGGAGCTGAAGACTGTTTTATCGCTTATGCTAATCTCACCCCCGTCCGGTCTCTCGAGCCCTGCAACGCATCTCAGCGTAGTGGTTTTACCACAGCCACTGGGCCCGAGGAACGTATAAAGAGACCCCTCTGGAACCTCGAGAGACACACCTTTCAGTACATGGACCCTATCCCTGTCCTCGCCAAAATACTTCTCCAGGCTCCGAATATTTACCATGAAATTTTTATCCGCCATCAGACCCTCCGAACCTGTTACCTAATTCAGAACAGAAAAGGTTACTGGAATTCCCCATAATTAACGTTAATGCACTGGCCGAGCTCAAAGACTATTCCAGACATTGCCCCATATCACAGTGGGTTATTTTTTCAAAGCCCCTTCTAGCATTTCATAGTTAAGAATCCAACCTTGACAAGGTAAGAAAGGTTAGATATTTTGACTTTGCATAAAATTTTGCATAATAAATCTAATCGTACAGCACCACCTCCTTAGGAGAATATAGATGAAGGGTATGGAAAATCTCTCCGGCCAAGTCTACCAAAAAATTAAAAGCCTAATTTTGCGCAATGAAATCATGCCGGGTCAAAAGCTCCACCATCAGGAACTCAGCGATCGTCTCGGAGTAAGTAGAACTCCCGTGCGTGAGGCGCTCAGTCGACTCGTCCAAGAAGGATACGTAAACCTTCTTCCCAACCGAGGTTTTGTCTGTAAAGAGATCGGAATGCAGGAGGCAGAGGAGCTGTACGATCTAAGGGAATGCCTAGAGGCCTTCTGCGTCGAAAAGGCAACCCTGAAAATCAATGCCGAGGCCCTAGAGAACCTGCAGCAAAAAATAGACCTCTATGGTCGCGATACCCAAAAGCAATTCACCAGGGAACGGTTAATCTACGATCGAGACATCCACCTCGAGATTGCCGACATCGCCGGAAACGAAACACTCAAAAAATCCCTGAGTCAGGTCTTTGAGCGGATCATCCTTAAGAGAAAGACCGACGGTCTCTACGATCTTGCCAGGGGAGTCAGTGCACACCAGGAGCACCTGAGCCTTCTAGACGCCATACGCAAGCGCAATTTGAACGAAGCGGTAAGAATAATCCGAAAGCATATCCAGGATGGCAAAAGAAACGTGCTAACTGACATGCGGCAAAGACAAGAGGTACGTGAGTCACAGGTCATTGATCAGCAGGCCGAAATTTACTAAATAGTCAGTGGTAAATCGCTACCATCAAAGGACCTCCACCACTGCCGACGTTGATCGACTTTTAAATATTGGCTATATAGCAAAGAAAGGAGCAACAATGATTGCAGACCTAGTTATCAAAAATGGGGTGGTTGTGACGCCTGAGGCAGAGTTCAAAGGCGGCGTAGCCATTCAGGATGATAAATTTGTGTCTATCGGCACAGACGACACACTGCCCCAGGGAAAGGAAGAGATCGATGCAAAGGGGAAGCATATCCTGCCCGGGATCATCGACGGACACGTCCATTTTAGGGAGCCCGGACTTACTCACAAAGAAGACTTCAATACCGGATCAACCGCAGCCGTGTGCGGCGGGGTGGCTATGGTTGTGGACATGCCCAACACGATTCCCCCTGTAACGGGTCCAGAGCATGTTCAAGAAAAACAGCGACTTGCAGAGAAAAAATCCTTGGTCGATTTCAGTGTTTTGGGCGTCGTGGTCCAAACCAATGCGGATCAGATTATTCCCATGGCAAAGGTCGGCGCCGTTGGCTACAAGATTTTCTTCGG
>JAZFYO010000290.1:0-2612 GCA_036443615.1 Binatia bacterium
TCTCGAGTGTATTTGGAAAGTTCGGATCCCGAAGTAAAGGCGGGAATTTTGTGGAGACCATCCTGCGCTCTGCCCGTTCAGGGCGACCCGTGCGGGTCGTCTCAGATATCTGGATGTCGCCCACCTATACCATGGACGTGGCAGCAGTGGTCGATGAACTGACCCAGATTGGGGCGACGGGTCTTTACCATTGCAACAACCGAGGACGATGCAGCTGGTTCGAATTCGCCAGCGAAGCTTTTCGAATAGCAGGAGTGGAGGCACCCATAGAACCAGTGGCATCGGAATGCATGGTACGCAAAGCCCGAAGGACGAGAGATTCGTCGATGTCAAACTCCAGTATCGAAACAATCCTCGGTCATCCACTAAGGCATTGGCAAGACTCCTTAAGGGCATACTTTGTTGAAAAAGGGCCATCCGATTGATTGACTGAACCCATAAGGGATAGCTCAATGGCCGCTACGATCATCGGTTCCGCTATTCGGATCCTTAACGGCAACAGACAAAGCTTCAATCTATTGCCGTACCACATGTGGGGGTAAAAGAATCATAGCGCAAGGTGGATTGTCGAACCCATGCCACTGTCCAGTGAAGGAACTGCACCCAGGGAGAGATTTTTAAGCGCCATGTCTGCGAGATTCGTATCGCCTTTCAAGGTTCCCGATAAGTTGAAACGCTTCGGGGAAAGATGGACACGTTTTGGACGGGCCGTCGGGAACTTCCAGGCGCGACTGCTACTCAGCATCTTTTATTATGTCGTGTTATTTCCCTTTGCTCTCGTCGTACGTTGGTGTAGCGATCCTCTAGCGATCAAGCCCCGTAGCGCGAAGGGCTGGCAACACAGGGAAACCGATCACAGCTCCCCGAAAGATCGCGCCATGAGACAATCCTGATGGATATCCTGGGTATATCCTGTTACTTCCACGATGCCGCCGCCGCTTTAATACGAGACGGTCAGTTGGTAGCTGCAGCCGAAGAGGAGCGGTTTAGCCGCAAAAAACACGACTACGACTTTCCGCAAAATGCGATCGATTTTTGTCTTAGGATGGGTGGAATCCGGGCAGCGGACTTGGACTATGTGGCCTTTTTCGAAAAACCCCTGGTAAAATTTGAACGACTTCTATTGACCAGTATGCAAACGTTTCCTCGATCTCATCGTGTATTCCGAGAGGCCATGATCAGTTGGCTTGGCGACAAACTCTGGATCAAGGACCTCATCCAAAAGCGGCTCGGAGTTCCACCGTCCAAGATCTTTTTCAGTGAGCATCACATCTCCCACGCGGCCAGTGCCTTCTTTTGCTCCCCCTTTGAAGAGGCTGCGGTCCTGACAGTTGATGGCGTGGGAGAGTGGGTGACCGCAAGCTTCGGGACAGGGAAAGATACTGATATTAAATTACTCAAGGAAATTCGCTTCCCCCATTCACTCGGGCTTCTATATAGTGCTTTTACAGCCTTTCTGGGATTCGAGGTAAACGAAGGGGAGTACAAGGTGATGGGGATGGCCCCCTTCGGAGAGCCTAAGTATATCGACAAAGTATACAAGCTCATACGCTTTGGGAACGATGGTAGCTTTGAGTTAGACATGGACTATTTTTCCTTTCATTGCTCCACTGACCGAACCTTTAATGGGAAATTTGAAGACCTTTTCGGTCCTTCCCGCGATCCAAGGGCCCACTTTTTCACGGCAGCTAGCGGATATCCGTCATATTACGGCGAGCAGCCGCTGCAATATGGCGATCTGGCAAAACAGAATCAATATTATGCGGACATCGCTGCAAGTATTCAGGCCGTGACTGAAGAGGCTATGCTCAAGATGGCAAACTATGTTCATCAGGAGACGGGGCTAAAGAATCTGTGCATGGCCGGTGGGGTGGCTCTGAATAGCGTGGCCAACGGAAGGATCCTGAGAGAAACTCCTTTCGAGGAGATTTTCATCCAGCCGGCAGCAGGCGATGGGGGAGGCGCGATTGGAGCCGCCTTCTTTGCCTATCATATGGTTTTGGGCAAACCTCGGGATTTTGTTCTGAAACATGCCTATTGGGGCGAGGAGCATGACCCTGGGTCGACCGAGACATTCCTCAAAGAGAATAATATCCGTTATCAGAGGATAGATAACGAAGAAAAACTGCTGGAGCGCGCCGTTGATTGGCTTCAACAAGGGAAAGTCATAGGTTGGCACCAGGGGCGTTTCGAGTGGGGACCGCGGGCCCTGGGAAACCGAAGCATCCTTGCCGATCCTCGCCGTGCTGACATGAAGGACCTTGTCAATGTCAAGATCAAGTTCCGCGAGCCGTTCCGCCCTTTTGCTCCGTCAGTGATGGCCGAGTACGTAGAGGATTACTTTGTGCTTTCGGATGCCACGAGGCACTATCCCGCACGCTATATGCTTTATGTGGTGGACGTGAAGGAGGCCAAACGAGATCTCATTCCTGCGGTCACGCATGTAGACGGCACAGGGCGACTTCAAACGGTCGAGAGGGACACCAATCCCAGGTATTACCGGCTGATCGACGCTTTTCGTGAAGCCAGTGGGGTGCCAGTTGTCCTTAATACCTCTTTTAACCTTAAAGGAGAGCCCATCGTAAATACTCCCCGGGAGGCCTTCCACACCT
>JAZFYO010000291.1:0-3832 GCA_036443615.1 Binatia bacterium
CCCGGGAGGAGGTATTCTATACAGTAACCAAGCATGCTGCGGTGATACGGATGAAAACCGGAGTCAAAAAGGACGGGACTCTTTACGCGCGAGAGGCAGAGGTCCTGCTTGATACCGGTGCCTTTGCAGAGATCGGTCCCCGGGTGGCAAAAAAGTCGGGCTTTACTGCAACAGGCCCGTACAAGATCTCTCACGTGAAGATCGACTCTCTGTGTGTCTACACCAACAAGCCGCCTGCCGGCGCCTTCCGGGGTTTTGGAGTTTCCCAGTCTGCGTGGGCCTGCGAGTCCCAGATGGATATTATTGCAAATGCCTTGAAGATGGATCCTCTCGAGCTCCGGCTCAAGAATATCTATGCGGAGGGTGACGAGTTTATCACCGGTGAGAAACTGACCAGCATAGGGTTGAAGAGTTGTGTTGATAAAGTGGCCGCAGAGGTGGGGTGGGGTGAAAAGAAAACCCAACGGCCCGACGGGCCGATAGCTCGGGGAAAGGGGATTGCGTGTCTGATCAAGGCCACGATTACTCCATCAGTCTCTTCAGGTGTGGTCAAGCTCAACGAGGATGGGAGCATTACGATCTTTACCGGAACAGTCGAGATGGGGCAAGGTTCGGAAACCACCATGGCGCAGATCGTGGGCAGAGAGCTCGGCATCCCCCTGGAAAAGACCCAGGTGCTGGGTGTGGACACGGATGTTGTTCCCTATGATCTTACTACCTCGTCGAGTCGTTCAACATTCCATATGGGAAAGGCCCTGCAGTTGGCTGCACAGGACCTATCTCAACAGTTGAAGGAATTCGTTGCCCAGGAATTTGGGGTCCCGATCGATCAGGTTAAGGCCTCCGAAGGGAAAATCCTCTTTCGGGAGACCGCCCTGGAATACCGGGATGTGCTCTTTAAGCACTTCGGCATGCAGGGAGGAACTTTGGTTGGTCGGGGAGAGGTTAGAACCCGGCCCGTTGATGAGAAAGGGGAAAAGATCACGTCGGCCTTCTGGTTTATAGGAGCGGGTGCAGCTGATGTGGAAGTGGATCGGGAGACAGGGAAGCTCAAGATTCTCAAGTACGCAACCTCGGTGGATGTTGGGAAGGCGATCAATCCACTTAGCTGCAGGCAGCAGATAGTCGGGGCGGCCATCACGGGCTTGGGACAGGCCCTTTTTGAGCAGATGGTCTTTGACAACGGACAATTGGTGAATCCAAATTTAATCGACTATGTCCTTCCTGCCCTGGGGGATATGCCTGACCATATTGAGTCCATCCAGGTAGAGGCTCCGCATAAGGATGGTCCCTTCGGGGCAAAGGGAATCGGCGAGACCTCGCTCATCCCTGTGGCCCCAGCCATTGCCAATGCCGTTTTTGATGCCGTTGGAGTACGAATTAAGGAGCTTCCCGTCACCGCAGAAAAGATATTTCTGGCTCTAGAGGAGGCCAAACGGAAAGTGTAGAAACCTGACGGAGGAAAAGAGGATGAAACTAAAGGATAAAGTTGCCGTTGTCACGGGAGCCGGGAGAAACATAGGCGAATCCATTGTCAAGCTCTTTGCGGCGGAGGGGGCGAAGATCGGAGTGGTGGACATGGATGAAGGGCGCGGACAGCGAGTTGTCGATGAGATCAAGAAGGCGGGGCATGAAGCGGTCTTGGTGATTTGTGATGTCTCTAAATCCAGCGATGTCCGGGAGATGGTGAAGAAGATAGTCGGGCAATTCGGAGGCATCGATATTCTGGTCAACAACGCAGCGATCACGGACCATAAAAACATCCTGGATATCAGCGAAGAGGAGTTTGACCAGGTGATCGGAGTGACGTTGAAGGGGCCCTTCCTCGTAGCTAAATACGTGGCGGAGCAGATGGTCAAGCAGGGAAGGGGAGGAAAGATTGTCAACATCGCATCCACTTCCGGCCTTCAGGGTCGTACCGATGCGGTCGCATACAGCGCAGCCAAGGGCGGCGTCCTTAACCTTTCGCGTGCCATGGCAGTACAGCTCGCGCCCTATAAAATTCGCGTCAACTGTGTCACGCCCAATCGCTCGGGTTCTCCGGTTGGACAAGATGAGGGGGTGGTGGGACGGGAGTTTAAAAATCTAGCCGGCCGATTGGGCAATCCAGAAGACCAGGCGCGGGCTGTCTTCTTTCTCGCAAGTGACGACTCCGACTTTGTCTGGGGGGCAAATCTTATCTGCGACGGAGGCGTGACGGCGGCCTCCAACTTTCCAAGAGATATACGAAGATAGCCCTACACCCTATACCCCATATCCTCCATCCTGAGGCTAGGGGGTAGGGTGCAGGGGGTAGGGGATAGGAGTAGGCGGTGAGCAGAGGACGGTGAGCAGTAGAGGGAAGAGAGTTACATGTCTTACGAGCAGTATTCGGTGATTGATTGCGACGGCCACATCGTCGAGTCAATTCCGGAGATGGCAGAGTTCATGAACGAACGGGTGAAGAGCCACGCCCTGCAGCCGAGCCGGAACCGCCAGGGTGTCTTTCCTTCCTTGGACGGGATGCACTTTGCGCTCCATGAGGGAAATACCGGCAAGGAGAGGGTGACTGCGAGCGAATACCGTCCGGGTTCTGCAGAGGATTGGGTGGCATTTCTCAAGCAGGCCGGGGTCGAGCGGTCGGTGCTGTTCACCTCGGAGGGCCTTGCCGTAGGATTTATCCAGATACCGAGATACGCGGTTGAGGTCTGTCGGGCTTACAACGATTACGTGTATAACCGCTTCTCGAAGGTTAGCGATCGGTTGCGCCCGATGGCGTTAATTCCAATGCAGGATGTCCCGGCGGGCGTCCGAGAGCTCAAGCGGGCGTTTGAGGAGTTGGGGCTGCCCGGGGCGATGCTGCCCTCCACGGGGTTACCGCTTCATCTTGGCCACGAAACCTACTGGCCACTATATAAGGAAGCGGAGAGGCTTCACTGTCCCCTGGCAGTCCACGGTGGATCGAATCTGGAGGGGGCCGGCCTGGATACCTTTACCAACTTTACT
The DNA here is from genome assembly GCA_036443615.1 of Binatia bacterium. Lineage (GTDB taxonomy): Bacteria > Desulfobacterota > Binatia > UBA9968 > CAXXLF01 > JACZXR01. The sequence goes on from JAZFYO010000291.1 coordinate 2,986, forward strand.
GCATCTCACGTTCTGCACCATCCCCTTCCGCTGATGATCGCCCTGGTCTCCTTTATCTATCACGGGGTTTTCGACCGTTATCCAGGGCTGCGCGTGGCCTTTATGGAAGGTGGGTGCGGGTGGCTCCCCTCCCTGATAGATCGTGCGGAAAGGGATGAGGGCTATTTTGACAGCAAAGATCAACCTCGGATGCATTTCGTGGATTATTTTAAGGATGGCAGGATTCTGATTGGGTGCGAAGGGAACGAGAGGACTCTGGCGTACGTCGCCAAGCGAGTGGGTATCGAGCCCTTTGCCTATGCCTCGGACTATCCGCATGAGGTGGACCTGCCCGCTGCCAAGCATGAAATCGAGGAAATTGTGGAGCGGGAGGACCTGACGGAGAAAGAAAAGCAGGCGGTGCTGGCCGATAATGCCAGGCGGTTCTTCAATCTATAAGGACCCCTGACTATCCTCAATCGCGTTTCTGCGGTTTTCCTTCCGACTGTCCGAATCGATGGTGTGACAGCTCCTCCCTTGGGTCCAGCCAAACCCGTCTGATCTCGCACGACATTTTTTATTTAAGGAAAGCGGATGGGCGAATAGCCCTACGGTCTTGCTATGCGTGCTGTTTTACGGACTTGTACTGGCGGTGAAAGTGGTCGAGGGCTGCGAGGCAATCCGGATCAAAGTCTGTCTTTGGTACTAAATCGTCCTTCCAGTTGCCGTAGGTGTCCTTTCCTCGAACCAATGCAGCCGTCGCATCATCGAAAACAGTTTGGCGGACATGCGGGGCGATATAATGAATGGAGTAACCGAGGCGGCGGTCGCCGGAGTTGTTAGGACTGGAGCCGTGTATAACTGATTC
>JAZFYO010000292.1:0-4256 GCA_036443615.1 Binatia bacterium
GTGCTCTGAGTACGGAATAGATCTTGAATATCTTGCCACTCGGGTCCCTTTCAGCCCAGTTTGCTTGCTCTGTCAGGTTATCCTTTTCCCCTTTCATAGGGTCTGTAGGGGTGAGGAGCAACATGACAAGGGGAAGCAAGGCCAAGATCAAAGCCAGCCGGAACATTCTGAGGCTATGAAGATTCATGCTCTTTTTACACTCTTTAAAATCCACACTCTCAGGGCTCGGAAAATCCGGATTTAATGACCAGGAGGACGTCAGGAAGAGAACAGGTCCAAGCAGCAGGTGATCTACTTCATGGACGGTGGTGTAAAAATTTATTTAAAGTTAACTGTTTTTAACATGGCAAAAAAGGGAAGTCAAATGCCTGCGGGCTTAGGAAGCCGAGGGGACCTGCCCCTCAGCGGGAGACAACGGACTTCTGCTTGATTGCGGCCTCAGTTAAATAACTCCTGACTCATGGAGCCGTTTGATTTTTTCCTGAGAATATCCAAGTTCTCCACGATAAATTTCGTCATTATGTTGCCCCATGCGCGGTCCGAGGTGATCCACCGATCCAGGCGTCTTGCTAAGTTTTGGAACAACATTTTGCACCACCGCTTCACCAAGCTCTTCGTCGGGAACTCTAATTAATGCCTCACGCGCCAAATATTGTTCATCCCTAAAGACGTCTTCCATGTCAAAGACAGCCGAATAGGCGACCTCGTTTCGATTGAAGGAGTCCTCCACTTCCTGCCGGGAGCGTCGACCAATCCAGTCGCTAACAATACCGTTGATTTCCTCGGAATGTCCAACCCGAGCCGGGTTGTCCACAAACTTTGGGTTCGTAACAAGGTCGTCCCTGTCCATAGCTTTACAGAGACGGAGCCAAATACTTTGGGTGCTGGCGGCTAGAGTGAGATACTTTCCCTCCCGGGTCTTGAACATGGAACTAGGGGCAACATATGAGACCCGGGTCCCGATACGCTTGTGGATCGTTTGGAGAAGGTCGTACTGAATCGGGTCAAAGTCCAAAAATCGAAATATAGATTCATACAGAGCCAAGTCGATGACTTGCCCTTCACCTTGGCGCTGGTCTCGATAGTAGAGAGTCATCATAATAGCGAAGGCGCCAAACAAGCCGGCCACTAAATCCCCCAGCGGGTAACCGGGCGACATAGGGGGACCGTCCGGTTCTCCAATGAGATTCGTCAATCCGCTCATGGCTTCTGCGATACGCCCGAAACCCGGTCGATCCCGAAGCGGACCTGTCTGCCCAAATCCAGAAATGCGCATCAAGATAATCCGAGAATTCACCGATTTGAGCTCATCGTAGCCCAGCCCCCATCTCTCTAAAGTACCGGGACGATAGTTCTCTGCAACAACATCCGCAGGGCGTACCAGGTCTTTAAAAACGGCTGCACCTTCCGGCTTTGAGAGATTAAGAGTAATACACCGCTTATTTCGGGCTATCGCTTTCCACCACAAGGGAATACCGTCCTTGATTGGCTCAAGCTTTCTCTGCCCGTCGCCATATATGGGGTGTTCGATTTTGATTACGTCAGCCCCAAAGTCTGCAAGGAGGACCGTCGAAAATGGCGCTGCCACCATATTGCCCGCATCTATGACCCGGACACCTTGAAGCGGCTTATTCTGATTACGCTTCGAGAGCGGAATCCGATTATGTTCCTTAACGTAGCCAGCCATCACTTCTTCACATTTCTATAGAGGTAAGTTATATCCTTGATGGGCCTTCAATCAGGAATATCATCAAAGGCTTGTAATACGAAAGGGGCAGAACAAAAGGAGAGATTGAAACCTTCGCATGTTCTTTGGAAATAACAGCCGGAGGCTAAAAAGTCAAGTTGCATCAAGCACTTGGCACTCGTTGACATAGTAACTCCTAATAGCTATTCTTTGTGCTTGGTTAGCTCGTTTGCATAATTATTCACCTGGCCTTTCGAACCTGTCCTGAGCAGGCGGCCCCGGGGAGATTTGCGAATACTCGGCGGTCAACCGCCGACAAGTGATTCTTGTTGCAAAACCAAACTCTAGCATTGGAGGATTGAAATGAGTAAGGCAATGAAGCAGGGTCTTGCTTCTCAGGCAAAGACCAATGATCTTCGCGGTATGTTGGAGTGGCTCAAGTCAGAGGGCGACCTGTTGGAGACCGACAAGGAGATCAATCCCGACCTGGAAATTACCTCTGTTCAAAAACAATTGGACGGCGGCTGCCCGATTCTATTTAACAATGTCAAGGACAAGCCGAATCACCGTGTGGTTACAAACCTGTTCGGTGACATAAACGTTATCAACAAGATATTCGGTTGGAAGGACGACAGAGAACGGACGGAAAAGCTCGCTTATGCGATTACTCATCCGCTACCCTCTGTGGTTGTAGGCAAGAGCGAGGCGCCGGTCCAGGAGGTCGTGATAAAGAATCCAAAGGATGTCAATGAGTATATGGTGCCTATCCGCCATACCGAATATGAGCCCGAGCTGACCGTAGGTTCTGGCAATCGCGTGGTTTCGGGCGACTATTTCGGCGGGGGATCCGACCTGGGTTACAACCGCATGAACTTCCGATGGGGGAATGTGGGTACGTTTCAGATCTCGCCCGGTTCTCACATGTGGCAGGTGGTCTCGAAGCACTACAAGGACGACAAGCCGGTTCCGATCACCATGTGCTTTGGCGTGCCACCGTCCTGTACGCTCCTCGCGGGTGCTGGTTTCGACTATGTGATCCTCCCGCACGGGTGTGATGAGATTGCCGTCGCCGGCGCCGTACAGGGAGCGCCAGTCCGGCTCGTGAAGGCCCAGACGGTCGATGCCATGGCATTGGCCGATTGTGAGGTGGTGCTGGAGGGATACGTCAATCCGCGCGACCGGCGCTACGAAACCGCAGAGTCCGAAAAGGCCGATATTCAGGGCCGCTTTCACTTCCACCCCGAATGGGCGGGCTATATGGGAAAGGCCTACAAGGCCCCGACCTTCCATGTGACAGCGGTTACGATGCGAAAATCCGAGTCCAAGCCCATCATCTTTGCCCTAGGGGTCCACACCCTGGATGATCACAATATTGACACCACGATACGCGAGGCTGCGATGTATGAGCTGCTAAACCGCATCCAGCCGGGTATCGTTCAGGATGTTGTCATCCCTTACTGCATGACCGACTGGGGGGGAGCGATCATTCAGGTTAAGAAGCGTAACAAAATCGATGAAGGCTGGCAGCGCAATTTTATGTCGGCCCTTCTCTCTACTTCACAGGGCATGCGAATCTGCATCGCGGTCAGCGAGGATACCGACCCTTATGATATGGATGATGTCATGTGGTGCCTGACCACCCGCGTCAACCCGCGTACGGATATCCTCAACCCGATCCCGGGAGGCCGTGGTCAGACTTTCATGCCGGCTGAGCGTATGACCGCGGGAGAAAGAGAGTGGACAGCGTCCAATACCATGTTTGAGGGCGGTATGGGAATCGACGCAACCGTGCCATTCGGTTATGAGAAGGATTTCATGCGGCCGGTCTATGCAATCGATAAAGTAAACTTGAAAAAACTCTTTAGCGATAAGGATATCCAGAACGCCAAGTCGCGCATGAGGGGCTGGGTCCATTCACTGGCGCGGACCGGCAGGTAATATCCGTTTCAAGACGAGATGAAAGGGGGCGGTTTCAATGGACCGCCCTTTTGTTTGTATATTAAACCTTCCTCTGCTGCGTTGACCTCATAGCGTTGTTCCCTTCGTGTTGTTGACATAAACATTTCCCTTTGCTACGGGACGCACTGATGCCATTGGCCAACAGAGGAGGATCCCATGATGATGGTCATCGACGCTGACGCCCACGTGGAGGAAAGCCCTGCAACATTCAGCGATAAATACCTGGACCCAGCCTTCCGAGATCGAAAGCCGCAGGTGGTGCGTTCGGGTGGCAGACTTTACTGGCGAGTCGAGGATCAAATCTATCCACGGCTGGTAGGTCGTGCCTGCCATAACATGGGGACTCCCACGAACTATCAGGGAGAGAAATCCTTCTATTCAGCGGCAAAACCAGAGACCGTTGAGAGCATGGAAATCAGTGATCCAAAGGCTCGACTGAAGGACATGGACGCCGAAGAGCTGGCGGTGCAGGTCCTCTATCCTAGCTTCTTCCTTGTCCATCCCCTCGTCGCTGATCCGACCTTGGGTGCAGCGCTCTGCTCGTCTTATAATCGCTGGCTGGCGGATGTGACGGGTAGCTCTGACCGGCTGCAATGGGCTGCGGTTGTTG
>JAZFYO010000293.1:0-3248 GCA_036443615.1 Binatia bacterium
ATTGGCTCCAGCCGGGGCGAGGGGTTTTTACGTCAACTGGCTGTAGGAAGGGTCAAAAGTAATCTCTTTCTCCGGGGGACTTCGATCTAGCGGTGAATGAGATTCCTCCCACAGACCCAAGTGTTGAAGGATCTTTTTGATGACCGCACCCTGGTCGATGAAGCTGATAAAGTGCCATGGACGTGGCCAAACCGGCCAACGTTAAGGCTATGATTGACACGGCTAAAAAGTATGGCTGGTATTAATTTGCCCAGTCCACATAAGGGGTACCACTTTTAAGTTAGAGTTACCGAAATACTTAAAGCAAGGCAGCTTCTAATAATCCATCGGGGGCGGCCCCAGGTCAGCGGCTGCCTGCGTCATCAGGTTTTTCCAGTTCCGGGGTAGCTCTATCTGCTCGTTGCCGCGAACAACAATATTCGGTATCCACATAGCGCGTGTAGGATGGTCTCCCCCAGCCACAACGAGACGGATACGCTGCGGGTCGGTATAGAGCTGAAAGCGTTCAGGAAGTGTGTCAATATCGATGCCCTTCTCTTTACAAGCTCGGATTATGCCGGACTTTCCCTTAACCTCGTCTCGAAGGTAAAACAACTCCTCGGTCAGTCGCTTCTTGATGCTGTCTTTGGTCCAGCCAGCGCCAGCCATGTTGTTACAGACCAGTGCCGGGTAGAGCAGCATACCTTCATTACCAGATTGGTCGGAAGGCACGCCTGATGTAGGCGGTGTCTTCATAACACTTGCCGCTCTGTGGAAACTTTCTAGCATTTCTACTTCGGCAGATGGCTCGTCTCCCCTACCCCGATGGGTAAATCCTCTGACACCACCGCCTCTCGCAACAAAATAAGTGGCACTGCTGGTGTTTTTTTGGCGTCCGTGATATTCCTCTGCATAGCTCGTCCAACCGGCCGGCATTGAGCTTTCATTTTCAGCAAAACAAAGGCAGCTATGTCTCATCTCGCCGTACTGCGCTATCGTCCCTGCTCCTGAGACCAGTCCGCCGACATTTTGCAGAACGAACCAGAGGGCGCGGCCTATGACTGTGCCTGCAGGTCGAACCGGGTCAGGAGCGAAGAGTCCAAAACCCGAGCTAAGGCGGATTTGCCTGGCAATAGCACCATTGACTACAATACCAGGATAGGCTGAAAGTGAGGCTGTCAGCAGGTTATTTTCACGTCCGACCATACTCTTGCAAGCCGATGCCAGTATAGGGAGGTACTCCGGACGTCCGCCGGCCATGGCCAAACAGGTAGCCAGAACTTCATAGGTGAGTATGCCGCCCTTTGGCATTACCTTGCCATTAGTGCCAACCGGTTCTTCAGCCTGGTGGTCAGTACCGCTCAATATCCAATTTACCCGCTTTCTTGTCGGCGGAGTAATCGTAGTTCCGTCGCCCCAGGTATACCTCAAGAAGAGCGTCTGTACTTTTTGAGTGGCTTCTTCATAATCTTTGCCGACGACCGTCACCGGCTCCCTAGTGATTGTGCCCGTGGTCTTCCTTTCAGGTTCCCACGATGTTAGATGACCGATAACATCGTCTATTCTCTGTTGGAGAGGTGTCAGGTCACTACCGACCAAGAACAAAGGATATTCAAAAACAACCCATGGCACTTCAGGCGGCAGTCCCTGCCCCATCAGTGCACCGAGTGTTGCAGGCATCAGTTCTTTACGCTGGATGATGACTGCCGGTATACCCAGCTTCTCTATTCTGGCAGCGGCCACGCCGCTAGCTGTTGAACACGAGCCTCAGGCTGCGTTGCCGATAATGCAGGCGTCTGCACCCTTTGCTTTCACCGCAGCGGCCACAGCTTCAGCGCTGATGTCCAGTCCTTGAGGGAACTCGGTGAATGGAATAAAGGTCGCCGTAGGGTACTTCTTTTTTATCTCATCTCTGATGAGAGGGAATGTCCGGTGCGGCTGCCATTTGACGGCATCGGAAGCAAGCTCAGCAATGACTTTGCCGTCAAGTGTACCGAGACGTTGCGCAAAAGGATATTGAATTTCATGGGCGCCTCCTGGGTCTAGTACTGTGATCTCTGCTTTCTTTCCGATGACCTCCTCCAAGCCCGTTTTCTCCATGTATGTTTTCTCCTTCCCGCGGAATTTGGTAACTAGTATCTTACCATAGCCGTCTATACCGACCATATGGTCACATTGTGAATGATAGGAATTCCCTTTTGGGGTTCAGCGATCGAGACCCCAAGAATGCTGCCAGTAACCGCGTGCCAGCCCCCATTTCGGAGTCGTAAGCAGATAGCAGGGGGAGCCGACTCGCCACGGAACCCCATTTCGGCCGAGACGGTATCCAATAAAGGGCATCATGTCAACCTGTAGCTGACCTTCCAGATAGACTGCCACATCTGCCCCCTTCAATGCCTGTCAAGCGAAACGGCGGGCTAGCTTTTCGGTCATTTCTTGGGACCCCTGGATAGGTGTTTTCACTAGGAGCGGCGGATACATAGCACGATCCAGAAACTGGATTTCTCCACGAGACGCAATTAAACGACGCTTTAATTGCGTTTGGGATAGATCCACATCCCTATTGGGCTAAACTGACCTACTAACTCTTTGAAAAATCTGGAGCCACCCGCCGAAGTCGAACCAGCAACCTACTGATTACGAATTGTCCCGAGGGGCAGACTGAGAAGGAACCGGAAGGAAAAGATCTCTGCAATCTGTTCTAGGTCCATTGCCCTCTTAGGACCGCTCAGACGCAATCCAACACTGGTTCTAGCGCCAACGGACTGGGTCATAGCCGCCGAGGAAGTAGCGGCGGAAGGCTTGGGTGATGATCTGGCGGCCCCAGTTGAAACGGCCGTATAGGCGGAGGAAATTGACGATCTCCACCGTCATCCTCGCCTGGTCGCGAAACTTCAACTTCTTGAGCGCCGAACGGAAATCCGCCTCGTGCGGCCGGGCGAAGGCGATCTTGAACGGGTTCCACTGGTCAGAGCAGCGGCGGACCTCGGAGGCGATCATCCTGCGATACACCTGTTGGACGGGACGGTTCCGCAGCAGCGACTCCACCGCCGCCTCGCCCGCGATCGCGCCTGAATGAAGCGAGCAGCTCATGCCCTCGGCCATCATGTTGAGGAACCCTGCTGCCTGGCCGGCGACAAGGACGTTGCCCTTCCCGAATACGTAGCGGTTGATGAGCGACAGGCCGAAATTTTCGACGCATCCCTCGCGGTCTTCGGGAGGACCGAGCCGGACGCCGTACTTCTCTTCCAGGTAGCGCTGAAGTCGGC
>JAZFYO010000294.1:0-3582 GCA_036443615.1 Binatia bacterium
AACTAGGGATTGAGGCCCGAGGACGGATTCATCAGCCATGATAGGAATATCCACTGCCTTCCTCACCTTTGCCATACCAGCCAAATCACGGCGTTGGACCGGTTGCTCGAAAAGGCTGATATCGAACGGGGAAATGGCCTTTGCCAAGCGAATGGCATCCTCCACCGGGTAGGCTTCGTTGGCGTCCACCCTGAGAGCCATCTTGTTCCCTACGGCCTCCCGTACCGCTTTGACCCTATCCCGATCCGGCACAACACCCGACCCTACTTTGATCTTTGCCGAACGAAATCCTCGCTCGACCCATACCTGAGCATCCCTGGCAGCCTCATCGGGAGGCAACATACCGATCCAGCCATTGAGATAAATTTCTTCTCTCAGCAGGCCTCCCAACAAGGAATAAACCGGAACGCCCAACGCCATTCCCTTGATATCGAACAATGCCATTTCAATGGCAGCTTTCGCATCCAAGTGTCCAGGGAGAAACTGATCCATGCGATCCAAAGCAGCAAGAATGTTTAACGGATCCAGCCCAATCAAATTTTGGGCAAGGCCACGAATAGAAGCCAAGGTCTCAGAAAAACTCTCCTCCGAATAGCCGGGGTCAGGATCCACATTTCCAATCCCTTCTACCCCGTCATTTGTTTGAACCTTCAAAACGATGCTGTTCTGGCAGGTCTTCACCAGATGGGCATTACGGAAGGAGCCCTTTAGCTTGATGCTAAGAGGGAAGATATCTATGCTCGAAATCTTCAAGGAAATGCTATCCTATTTCCTGCGTCCTTGAAGTGCAAGCCCCCGCGTAATCTCTAATTGTCCGATTGGTTTAAGGACATTTTTCGGGCGTGAAAAATATAAAGGGAAGCTAATTATCTGCGTTAATCGGCGTAAATCTGCGGTTAGTATATCTTCTCTGAACTTGGCGCCCTTTGCGCCTTTGCGCGAGGTATCTTTTTTTTCAAATCGTAAGATCGGTTTCGCTTTGACGGCCGTCAACCGACAAACCTAGACTTGACCTGCTAGTCATAATACAAGATACAAGACCTGACCCTCGGTATAACCCCCGGTAGGTCAGGCCTCGCTGGGAGCTGTTATGGTCCCGCGTATGGTCTTTTGCTCTGTGGAGCCCGGTCCCGCGATGAAGGCAAGGTGGGCAGCGAATCCCGTAGCAATCAGGCCGAGAGCGGTACTGGCCATGAACGAGAAAAAGTAGTCCCCGGAAAAGTCGAAGATGTACCCACCCATGACACCGCCTACCCCCATACCCGTGCTGGTTACGAATGAGTGCATGCCATAGACGGTACCGAAACGGCGCATGCCGAAGAGCTCTCGGCTTACGACCGCATAAAGAGGAAGGACACCGCCGTAGAACAGTCCGAAGGCAACGGCGAAAAGATAGAAAGACCATAAGTCATTAGCAAAGGCAACTAGAAACATCAAGAATGTCTGAAGTGCGATACAGCATAGAACCGATTTCCTTCCGCCAATGCGGTCGGAGGTTGCACCCCATATGAGTCGGCCTGCTGAGGCCGAGACGCCGACAGTGCCAAGAATACTGGCGGCGCTAAGCTCGCTTATGCCTCGGTCCGAAGCGTAGGCGACGATGTGGGCAAGCGGAAAGGAGTGACTAACGCAGCAAGCCAGGCCGGTGCCCAGAAAAATCAAAAAGACACGATTTTTAAGCACCTCCGCTACAGTCCATTCTTTGTCCGGGGAGCCAAGGATGCCCACCGCGTCGGTATCCCAGCCCTTCTGTTCGCCCTGAGCTCTCCCTGGCTCAGGCTCGCCAGGCCGCGGTTTGGTAATGAGGAAGGCTACAGGAATCAAAATCCCCCAGCTTACTAGCCCCAGGGCAACAAAGGCGAGGCGCCAACTCGACACCGACATGATGTAGCGTGCAAGGGAGGGAAAGATGAGCGTGCCAATTCCCGTGCCCGAAAGAGTCAAGCCGATCGCCAGCCCCTTTCGTTTGGTGAAGCTCTGAAAAACTGCGGACAGAAGCGGCGCGCGAGCGGCCGCCCTACCAATTCCTCCGAGCACGCCGAAGTAAAGATAAAATTCCCAAAGGCTTTCCACCGTGCTGGAAAGGAAAATACCGAGACCGAAAATGGCACCGCCGAAGACTAATATTTTGCGTGGACCGATTCGATCCGAAAGCCAGCCAAGCACGAACGTGGCCGGAGCGGACGCCCACCATAGCAGCGTGTAGGCGAAAGCGGTGGCCCCGCGGCTCCAATCCATCGCCGCCGCTATGGGCTTGAGAAAAACGCCAAAACTGAAGTGGACCCCGGCGTACGCCATGTGCATGGCGAAAGCCGCCGCCAGCACGATCCACAGCATTGGCACGATTTTTTCCCCACGGCTCCGCGCAAACATTCCACTCACCTATACATGAAGGGCCTGCCGAAAGAAACCGGGAGCGTCTTTCACTAGTTTATTTATCCGCAATGTCGAAATACAAGAAACAAGACCTGATCTCAAACAGAGAGCTTCTTCAGCTCACTAAAAAATGAGCTTGTTCACCATCAGGATTATCACACGAGGCAAGAAGCTAGATCGGACATCTTCGACTACATTGAATTGTTCTACAACCAACGGCGTAAGCATGAGTCGCTGGGTTACCACACCCCAACGGCATACGACTCGATCAATTGTGTGGCTTAATTAACTGTCCGTAAAACCCGGGTCGATTCAACCTGACCCCGTGACGACTCATTCCTATAGAACTCATGATCATTTTGTGATAGCTTGTCTATTGTTATAAATGTTGCATTTCCCCCTCGCCAGCAATCTGGGACATTAATGGCCCATACAAAAAGATCTCTCAGGCAATTTTATCCTAAACGAATTGAAGTGCCCTTTGCGATCCTATTGACTTCTCTTCTATTGATCAGCGGCTTGGCTATGCCAGTGCTCACCGTCCAAAATAAGATTCTATTTTGGGAAGAGGGCAATACCTTCTCAATCCTCTCGGGAGTGCTTAGCCTCTTCAGGGAAAATCATTACTTCCTAGCCACGTTTGTGTTTTTTTTCTCCGTGATCTTTCCGTTGGGGAAGCTTTTAACGTTGCTGACTATCTGGATGGTCAAACTCGGAGATTTCCAGCGTGAGACGATGTTGCGATGGCTCGAAGCTTTAGGAAAATGGTCCATGTTGGATGTCTTCGTCGTAGCGGTACTTGTCGTGGTCGTGAAATTGGACTCTCTCGCCAACGCGACACCACGAAACGGCATCTATATATTTGCCGTTGCCATTCTTTTATCGATGGCCCTAACCTTCTACATTGACAAGCTGGCAAGACAGAACCCGTCCTAGTCTGAAAGTGGTGTCTGGCAAGCTGTTGCCGCCTTATAACAAAGGGGTCAGCGACGGTGTCAGGCTTGCCTTTTTGCCATTTGTTTCCGTCCGACCCGGCGCGAACGGCGCAAATCAAATCGAACTTGATAGCTAAAGAGCCAAGAGCAGACTTGACCTCCTATTTGACTCGCAAAGTAGGCCCACTCACGCGAATGCCGGCGCCACCTTGCTGGCGAAGCGCTCCATCATGCGCCGGTCGAACGGTCGAGGCGTCATCAAGATGAAGTG
>JAZFYO010000295.1:0-2057 GCA_036443615.1 Binatia bacterium
TATCAAAGTCTTCGTCGTGAAGAAAACTGCCGAGCTCGTCAAGCAGATTCCTTCCGCAATTGAGGGATACGAGGTCGCAGTTCAAGAGACCGGAGAGATCCGGGCGCTTGACCCCAGTTAATTCTACTCTCGGGCAACGGATCACTGTTGCATCCCGCTTATAAAACCCCGCCTTTTTCGATAGTCTCACGATGAAAGCTTGCATTGTGCTTTATTTCACCAGGGTTGTATTGCGGGAGAAAGCCCTTCTCCCTAAGGCCGTTGGAATCAGCTCATGGGCTGCACCCCTCGGCGTAATTCCCGGAAGGCTTCCTCTACGCTCTAGGGCTAGTAGCTTGCTCGGCCCCCCAAAACAGATCGGATATCCTTAGCTCCGTAAGCGCCTACCCTGGCATGGGTGCATTCCCTCTCTTTTTGCCCTTTAACCCAATTTACACAAGGAACGGAGCGCTAGCACCAAGAGAATCTAATACTTGACATAGGATAAAATACAACGGACAGCCACAAGGGCTGTCCCTACTTCCTGTCCGAGGGTTCAATCCTGAATATAAAAAGTCACCTCCTACCTTAAAAATCCAAAAATATTTTCCCTTCTATCTTTCTTTTTTTCAATAGCTTCCGGGCGGGGCAAAAATAAATCCTCTCGAAAGCCGTTTTTTCCTTGACAATATTGCCCAGGATGAATTACATTTTATATAACCCTTGGACAGTATGTCAGCCTCCATGGGGCTAATACCAAACATCTTGACAAAAATTCCCGATTACTATACGTTTCATCGGGAGGGTGTTTTGAAAATATACAAAGTGGATGGTTCCATCTCCCTCTTAAGGGGTGTGTGTTTATCGAATCACGCTAGCCGATAAATTATTGGGCTATTATGACAAATCGTAGAGAGCCGTTACCAAATTTGACCTTGGAGCAAACCTCCGAGGCGCTTAACCACTACTCTTCCGGGCATGAGCAGGCCAAGGGCAATTTCGAGGAGGCAGCCCGGTATAAGAGTAGATCCCTTTCCATTTTGACTCACGAGCTACGCACTCCCTTGAACGCCATCCTTGGATTTGCCGACCTGCTCAAGGATCAGCACTATGGCCCCCTGAATGACAAACAATTAAGTTATGTGGAGACTATCGAGGAGTCCGGGGAATACCTACTCGCTCTTATTAACGACCTTCTGGATATCGCGAAAATAGACGTGGGACAGATGGAAGCCATTCTCGAACCTTTCTCTTTTGCTACCGTGATCCACTCCGTTACGTCGATGATGAGCACCCATTTTAGTGTGAAGCGCTTGTGTCTTGAAGTGATGGTTGGCGACGATTTGAATCAACCGCTCTTGGGGGACGAGAAACTCTGCAGGCAGGTTCTGTTCAATTTGCTCTCCAACGCGGTCAAGTTCACCCCGGAGGGCGGGAAGGTGGCGGTCCGTGCGGTCGCTGAGAACGGCTTGGTCAGGGTTAGCGTTTCCGATACAGGGATAGGCATCCCCCTCGATCAGCAAAAAAAGATTTTCTCTAAGTTTTATCGGGTCGATCACGAAGATGGCCGGCAGTATGAGGGGACGGGGATCGGGCTGCAGCTCATCCGCCGGCTGGTCGAGCTTATGGGAGGCGAGATTTGGGTTGAGAGCGAACCGTCGAAGGGCAGCGCCTTCCACTTCACCATCGCCTTGAGGCGACCCCCCGGATACGGCAATTGACGGAGTTCGCCCCCATACTGATTCTCGCCCTCACCGCAACCTGCAGCGACGAAGCGGAACGCAGTTGCCTTGAGGCCGTGTGCACGGGGCATCTGGCCAATTCAGTAGAGTCCGCCTAACTTTTCTCGACGCTGTCCACCCATCTCAAGTCCTGATAAAGAAGCATCAATCCTCACCTCTACCAGCGACAAGTTCAACCCATATCACACGAAGTGCTCTTACGGAGGGAAAACCAGGAAAAGAGGGTAAATTACATAAAATCTTTACCAATTCTTCTTTGGAGCGTGACGTTTCGATGGTTGGCAGCCCCTCGAGGCGGAGCCAGATGCGCTATCTTTACATACTCCGCCTACTCGC
>JAZFYO010000296.1:0-16653 GCA_036443615.1 Binatia bacterium
CTAAGACCGAAATAGACCATCAACAGCAAGGCGGCCACAGACGAGAACTTAAAAAGATAGGCAGGACCTAACCAAAATTGTGGATCTCCAGCGGGAAGGATCAGGGCCAGAAACTGAAGCAGGGCGAGGATGACAAGGTAAAAAAAATAGACCATGAACCCCTGCCCCTCTGCAAGATAGATCCGAACGCCCTCTTGAAAAACAGGGTTCGTAAACTTGCTCACAATTCCTCCTCCTCTTCGAGAGGGAGGGCGGCTCGGAACAGGGTGTAGTGATGCGACTCAACACGACTGTCATTGACCCAAACCCTGCGAGAGTCTCCCTGAACCCAACCAATTAAAAACCCGGCCCTCTCGCCCGAACGGGCCAGGTTTTGATCCCGGGGAAAAACAGAATTGTGAAAGAGTAGCTCACGCCTTCGATCCTTGAAGGGGATCTCTTTGAGCCCCTTCTTTTCTCCCGGACCATCCAAATTCTGGCCTTCCTGTGAGATCGCGAACTCTCGAACTATACTAGACCCAAGAGGAATATCCCCCAAGTAGTACCCCTCCCCGGAAATAACAAGCCAACATTCCGTGAGATCATTTGGGCTCAGATTGGCCAGCTTTATGGTAAGACTGTTCCTGCGCCACTCCGCCTCAATACGGAAAGGAAAAGGCCTAACAGAGCGAATTCTAAAGAGCCTGAAATCCCACTCTCTTAATCCAAAATGTAGGGTAGTGGATCGTACCGCATCCTGAATCACAACCAACGCCTCGTCCCCCTTGGCCGTACGGGGCGGAACCATATCGAGGTCCGTCCACCCTCGCATTATCTGAAACTTATAATCCCTCCTCCGGGTTGAGAAAAGACCCACATTGGATTGAACCTCTGCGTATCCATCCGGATGACCTTCCAAGACATTCAAAGTAACCAGCACCCCGTCAGGAATAGGAACGACCCGATTAAAATAGAGATGCCCTCCTATGCTGATCAGAAAAACAAAGACAAGAAATGAGGCTACTAGGATGGGGCGGCGGAATCTCTGCTGCTCCCAAAACCGGACTAAGAGGATCAACCCCCCCAAGTAGAGAAGGAGGAATAGAAGAAAAGGGAGGAGGGGTGTTCGGGTGCTGAAGAAAGCGGAGTCCATCAGGAGTCGGGGAAAAATGAAGTTGTCCCAACTTGTCCATAAACCCGGACTTCTCTCAGGAGGAGACGCCAAGAGATCCGAAAAGACGAGGGATAACCCCTCCCATCGGGATAGGGGCGGTCGGCCAACGTCCAGGGAGAGATAAAGGACTTTTCCCTTTCCCCTGACCATCTCCACGAGAATGGGTGTGCCATCCTCTTCAATCACGACATTCCCCTCCACTAACCTGGAATCCTGGATCAAGAGATCTCTCAGTGAGGATCCCTTCCGCCCATAGTACCTCTCCAGGTTGGGAAGGGCGGCGAGCCTTTTAAGCCCCAGAACCCGGACTGGGAGAAAAGCGCTAATAGACGGTTCCTGATAGAGGGCGTAGTGGACCCCTCCAAGGATCAGAATTTTTCCCCCCGATGAAAGCCATCCCTCCAGGGCTTCCCTCTGAGAGCGAGAGAGATCGCGCAGGGACTGCTCGTAGAGGAGAACGGCCCAGATGCCCTGATAGGCCCTGGCGCTTGATGGAAGTTCATCGGGAGAAAGAGATACAATAGGAAACCGCGAATCGGAAACCAAAGGAACGGAAAGAAATCCGCTCCTCCCTGTTAGCAAGAGGATCAGAGGACGGGTCGAAAAATGGCCTCTGAGATCGATCTCCCTAGACGCTTGCACTCCGGGACCCGAGAAACTGACGGTGAGTGGTCGGGCCATCGAGTCAGGGTTCACCGTAAAGAGAATCCTCTTCCGAGCTTGGGCAGAGAGGAAGACTGACCCCTTGTAGGCGAACGGATACGAATCAATCCCTTTGGAAGGCCCCCCCTTCCACACCTTCACCTCAAGAATCCCTTCCACGGGCCGCCCCAAGTTGGTGAGGTTTACTGTGAGAGGAAAGGGCTGACCTAACTCAAAGACGCCATGGAAGCCAACCTCGACTTCCAGGCTGACTTGAGCCAAAACAAGGGCAGGAAACAGGAGAAGGGGAAGGGAAAAAAGGATAGAAAAGGTACGAGCAGCTCTGCTGGCCCTAGAAGACATGATCCCCCTTCAAAAAAAGCCTAGCCCAACGAAAAGCGACAGGCTTTAATCTCTAAAATCTAGGTGGAGGATCTCAAAGCTGCGGGTCCCCGCGGGGGTACGGACCTGTACCTCGTCCCCTACCGACTTGCTGATAAGGGAGCGCGCGATGGGGGAGCTTACGGAAATCTTTCCATTTTTTGGTTCTGATTCATGATCGCCCACGATTTGATAGACTACCCGCTCTCCTGTATCTCCATCGGCCAGGGTGACCGTTGCTCCAAAGACAACTCTGTCCCCAGACAGTTTCGAGACCTCGATGACTTCGGCTCGAGCCAATCTATCCTCAACATCTCGTATCTGTGCCCCGAGAAGGGACTGCTTCTCTTTGGCCGCATGAAACTCAGCATTCTCAGAGAGATCCCCATGCTCTCGCGCCTCCTCGATCTCTTGAATGATCTTCGGTCGCTCTACGGCCTTTAAACGCCGGAGCTCCTCGTGAAGGTGCTGGTATCCCCGCTGGGTCATAGGAAGGCGGGCATTATCACCTGGCATAGATTGACTTCCTCCTTTTCAGCGTGCGCAATCGGCTCTCTTTAAGAATCGTCAGTTTACCACCCCTTTTCGGCAAATCAACCTCGCTCCGAAATCTTAAGCACAAACAGGCCCTCTGTAGGACCCTGGAGAAACGCCATCAAATACAAGCAAGTCTACTGCCAGGTTTGCGGATGGAGGTCAACTCTCAAGAGACCGTATCCTGAGTATCTCCGGAGAAGAGGGCAAGGAAAATCGGCCATTTACCAAGTACGCTTCCCTGGGCCAAAAACATGGCAGGCCACTCCGTGACCCCCGGTAGTAAACTCAAGTGGGGGCTCCACCTCGGAGCATATCTTTTCCCGGAAAGGACATCGGGGATGGAAACTGCAGCCCGAAGGGGGATGGATGGGACTTGGCACATCGCCTTGGAGAACTATCCTCTCCTTTTTTCTCTTCGGGTCGGGTATTGGAACGGCAGAGAGAAGCGCGCGGGTATAGGGGTGCTTGGCGTCCTGGTAGATGGTCTCGCTCCGGGCCACCTCTACGATCTTGCCCAAATACATGATGGCCACCCGGTGACTGACATGCTCCACCACCCTGAGATCATGGGAGATGAAAAAGAAGGTGAGGCGCATCGTTTCCTGAAGTTCCTGGAGGAGGTTGATAATCTGGGCCTGAATGGAGACATCAAGAGAGGAAACAGGCTCATCAGCCACTATAAACTTCGGATTAACTGCCAAGGCCCGAGCAATTCCGATTCTTTGGCGCTGCCCTCCGCTGAACTCGTGCGGGTATCGATCGTAGTGCTCCTCCCTGAGGCCGACCCGATGGAAAAGCTCCATGACTCTATCCCTCTTCTCCTTTCCCCTTGCCAACCCATGAATCACCAATCCTTCGCCCACGATCTCCCCAATCCGCATGCGTGGATTCAGAGAGGCGTAAGGGTCTTGAAAGATGATCTGCATTTCCTTGCGCATCTCGCGCATCTCCCTCTGGGACAAGCGGAGAAGCTGTTTCCCCTGAAATGTGACCTCACCATCGGTCGGCTCGATCAACCTCAGGATACTCCTGCCCAGAGTGGATTTCCCGCAACCTGATTCTCCCACCAACCCCAGCGTCTCACCGTCCTCAACCGAAAGACTAACCCCGTCCACTGCCTTGATGTTCCCCTTATGGCCGGAGAAAAATCCACTCCCCACAGGGAAATACTTTTTTAAATTACGGATCTCAAGCAGACTCATAACAGTAACCAGCTATTAGCCCTCAGCAATTAGCGGCCAGCTCCTATCAAGAGCTGAAAGCTGATCGCTGATGGCTAGCATTAATTCATACCATATAACAAGAAACCCAGTGGCCTTTATCCTTCTCTACTAGCTCGGGCTCCGCCCCGGCACAAATTCCTCCCGCCTTGGGACAGCGATCCCTGAAGCGACACCCTCCCGGCAGCTCTAGAGGGCTCGGCACTACCCCGGGTATCGCCTCCAGGCGCTTTTTCTTCTCCCCCTTCATTCCTGGGATAGAGTTCAGGAGTCCCACGGTATAGGGATGCAGGGGATGGGAAAAGAGCACCTCCGGTCGAGCCCGTTCCACGATCTTTCCCGCATACATGATCGCGACATCGTGCGCCTGCTCGGCCACCACGCCCAGGTCATGGGTAATCAGCAGCAAGGCCATGCCGAGCCTTTCTTGAAGCTCTCCGATCAGTTCCAGGATTTGGGCTTGGATCGTCACATCAAGGGCGGTAGTTGGTTCATCCGCTATCAGGAGGCTAGGATTGCAAGACAGGGCCATGGCGATCATCACCCTCTGGCGCATGCCACCGCTTAACTGATGCGGATAATCCTTGATTCGCATCTCGGGATCGGCGATCTTGACCAGGCGAAGCATCTCAATGACCTTGTCTCTCGTCTCTTTCCTGTTTAAGCCCTGGTGGAGACGGATTGCCTCCGCGATCTGATTCCCGATGGTAAAGACCGGGTTGAGTGATGTCATCGGCTCCTGAAAAACCATTGAGATCTCGTTGCCACGGACCTTGCGCATCGCCGACCCATTCAGCTTAAGCAGATCCCGGCCGCGCAAAAGGACCTGCCCTCCAACAACCTTCCCCGGAGGTGAAGGGATGAGGCGCATGATGGACAGAGCCGTGACGCTTTTACCGCATCCCGACTCTCCCACCAAGCCCAAGGTCTTCCCTTCCTCGATCTCAAAGTTCACCCCCTCCACAGCTCGCAGCTCTCCATCGGCGGTGAAGAACGAGGTCATCAAGTCCTTTATCTCGATTAAATTCGCCATTAACAGCGCCTGATCATACCCGATGAACGACGGCCTGGCAATTCCCCTATCAACCTATCCTTCCGACCCCCGAAGTCGAGGGTCCAGGGCATCCCGCAACCCCTCCCCAACCATGTAGTAAGCAAGCACGGTGACGAAGATTGCCGCCCCAGGAAAAACCGCCAACCACCAAGCAAAGGTATTGCTGCGCGCCTCATTCAGAATCGAACCCCAGGTTACCAGATCGGCCGGGACCCCGATTCCAAGGAAACTCAAGCTGGACTCCACGAGGATGGCTGCAGCGACCCCAAGGACCACTGAGACCATCACTGGGGCCAAGGCGTTAGGCAGGATATGTCGAAACATGACGCTGCGGCTGGAAACTCCCAGGGCGACGGCAGCCGTGACATAATCCAGATTTCGGATCTTTAAAAACTCATTTCGAGTAAAGCGACCAATCCCCACCCAACTGGTTAGCCCAATGATGGCCATGGTAAGAAAAATGCTCGGCGGCATTACAGCCGCAATGGTAATCAAAAGGAAAAAGGTGGGAATGGCCAACATCAGCTCGAACACCCGTGAAATAACCAGATCCACCCAGGAGCCAAAGAAGCCGGCCAAGGCTCCGAGAGATACTCCGATGAGCAGAGAGATGCCCACAGAAACAAAGCCAACGGAGAGGGAGATCCTCGCTCCGTGTATGATCCCGGCCATCACGTCGCGCCCGAGCTTATCCGTACCGAGCCAGTGCCCCAACGATGGATCCGCAAACGGAGCGGTGAGGTCAATGCCGTCTGGTCGATAGGGTACGGGAGGGAAGAGTGCCCTCTCTGTGCCCAACTCTTTATAGTTCACATTCAGAAGCTCGGGCGGCCATTTCGTCACCCCAAGCTTCACCAGGTATCCTCGAAAGATAGGAAAATAGTCAATCCCACGGTAGCGCATATAGTAGGGCTTGTCGCTGGATATTAGGTCGGCCAAGACGGCTATAGTCAAGAGCCCAAGAACCACGTATAGCCCTCCCACCGCAAGCCGGTTGCGCTTAAACTGCCTCCAGACGTGAGACCAGTAACCTCTACGTCCAGCTCTATTGACAGCCATCACTCTTCCCCTCCAATCATGACTGCCTACGCCCGAAGGCGATCCGCGGGTCCACCACAGAGAGCAATATATCAGAGATTAAAATGCCGAGCAGGGTTAGCAAGGCACTCACCGTAAAAAGCGCCATAACGATGGGGTAGTCTCTAGCCAGCACTGCCTGGTACCCCAGTTGGCCTAAGCCGGGGATGGAAAAAATCGTCTCGATTATGACACTCCCACTAATCATGCCGGGCAGGATCGAAGCCAAGATAGTGACCATAGGGATCAGGGAATTCCGCAATACGTGCTTATAAATAACGATGCTCTCTGAGAGCCCCTTGGCCCTTGCCGTGCGGACGAAATCCTGGCCTAACACCTCCAGCATTCCGGTGCGCATGTAGCGTGACAAACCCGCAAATCCTCCGTAAGAGAGCAGGACCACCGGAAGAAAAAGGTGCCAGGCCTGATCCTTCAGCCTCTCCCATAGCGGCCATTCCGGAGAATAATCAATAGAGGTGAGCCCTCCCGGAGGAAAGAGGTAGAGAAAGTCCCCGCCACCGAGAAAGACAATGGCCATGGTGCCAGCCCAAACTATGGGCAGGGCGAATAAAACAAAGGCCGTAAAGGTAGTAACCTGATCTCCAAAAGAATAAGAGTGGGTGGCCGAATAGACACCCAACGGAATGGCAACCAAGTAGACGAGTAGGAGCGATAAAATATTCAGCTTGACGGTAACAGGGAGTCGCTCGAGAATTTTGCCTGCCACCGGCTGATTGTCTTTGAATGAGTCGCCGAAATTCAGCGTGAACAGGTTCTTTAACCACACCCCATACTGCACGTGTAGCGGCCGGTCGAGGCCGAATTGTGCCCGCCATTCGGCCAAGGCCTGATCGACGGTGCCCCGTTTTTCCACCGAAATCCCTGCCGCAACACCGGCGCCAAGGCCGCCGCCTGCGAGCAGCTCCGCCGGATCGCCCGGGGCCAGATGGGTAATCAGAAAACTGATTAAAGTAATCCCGATAAAGGTGGGAACAAAGAGAAACAAGCGCTGCAATATATAGCGCCCCATCTCTTCACCTTACTGAGCTGTGATTTTGCTGGAATATTTTCGGGAAGAGCGCGGGACCCACCATTCGAGGGGCCGGAGACCTCCTATGGGAAGCACCTTTACACCCTGAAAGCGCCGCTGGACCGCAGAAATGGACCTGCCCATAAAAAGAAAGGTATAGGGCTGCTCGTCGTGGAGAATTCGCTGGAATTCGCGGTAAAGCTCACTTCGCTTCTTCGGATCAAACTCCCGCCGGTAATCCTCCAGGATTTTGTCGACGCGTGAATTCTTGTAGCTGATCATATTGGAACCCTTGTTGTCCGCCTGGGAGGAATGCCAGACCTGAAAAGCATCTGGCTCATTAACGCTCATGGCCCAACCGAGGACCATCGCATCAAACTTGTGGTTCCTCACATCATCGAGGAAAATTGTCCAATCCAGCTGCCGCACGGTAACCGTGATCCCGTGCTTCTTGAGCTCATCCTGGAGGGTCAGTACCACACTTTTGCGGATCGTGTTTCCCGAATTGAATTTAATCTCGAACCGGAAGGGCGTGCTCTTGCCGTCAATGACCTTGTCGAGCAGGCCGTCGCCGTCCGTGTCCTTCCAGCCAGCCTCCCCCAAAAGCCCGAGGGCCTTTTGGGGGTCATACGGAATGCTGACTAGGCTCTCGTCATACTCGGGACGAAAGCGATAGATCGGGCTATCGATTACCTTTCCAAGGCCGAACAGAATCGCCTTGACCATCTGTTTTCGATTGGTGAGATGGGTCATCGCCCTGCGGACTCTCTTGTCCTGGAAGATCGGAAGGGCATTGTTCCAACCAATATAGGTGAACCCGGGAGAGAAGTAGAGAAGCTTCTGGTAGTCTTTCTGAAACCTCTTGCTCCTCGTTTGTCGCAGGTGCTGCAAGGGCTGTAGATTCATCGTGTCCAGGCCGCCACTCTTTAGCCTCACCAGAGCGGCGTCCGGATTATTAATAATCCGGTACCGGTAGACATCGAGATAGGGCTGATCAATTCCTCGCTTGCCATTTCCCCAGTAATTTTGGTCACGCACCAGCATGACCTCTTGCCCGGTCTTCCAGCTCTGGAACTTATAAGGACCGCTTCCCATTGGCCTACGGTTGTAGCTCTTGTTGAAATGATCAGCGAAGCGCTTTGAATTGTCGGGCTGCCGAGAGGTTTCACGGTTGAGCTCCCGGACGGTCACATCCTTAAGAAGGTTGTCCGGATCGTAGTAATGGCGCGGCAGGACATCGATACCGCCGAGCACGTTCTCATTGAGAAAATAGGGCTCCTTGGTGACAAAGCGGATCGTGTAGTCATCGACCAGCTCGGCATCCACCACGGAGGCATAGTAGACCCTGAGGAAGGGAGCATTGACCAGTGGGCATTTGATCGCCTTGATGCTGAAGAGGACATCTTCGCCGGTCAGGGGATGCCCATCCTGAAAGGTGGCGTCGCGGCGGATTTTAAAAGTATAGGTAAGCTTGTCGGCCGAGATGACTGGTCGTGATTCTGCAAGCAGGGGCTTAAGCTCAAGCGTGCGCGGGTCGCGGGTAAGAAGGCCCTGGAATATATACCCTAGGATTGAACTGGCTCCGGCATCGTTGCTGGTGAGAGGATTGAGCTGCTCAGGGTCACTCAGCATATGAAGAAGCAGCCAGTCCCCTGTCACGGATCCTGTTTCCTGCCCATCGAACGCCCTCTCTACCCCAGCGATCAGGAGCAGACCCCCTAGAATCACCCCAATCAAGACCTTTCTCCAAGACATTAGACCTCCTCCCATACCCCTGAATCAACCGCCAAGAGATTCAAGGGGGACTTCCCTTACACGATCAGGCCTCTGCTGCACAAAGAAGGAGGCGGGGATGGCAACGTTTACTTCCGGCTCCTGGTAGCGAATTTCAATGCGTTCCTCTTGACTGCTACTATAGGACTCCAGGGAGATGCTTAAAGGAAACGGACCGGCGGGCGTAGAAACAAAATCGGAGAAAACCGCACTGATCTCCAGTTCCCCATCGGACCCCATGCGCTCCCACCCAACTGGAATTCCCATGGCGGGGTCAAAAGTTACCACTTCGCTCCCTCCCCCCGACAGCGACCACTCTATTCTCAAACCCTCCCCCTTCCAAGTTCCCTCGATATCCACCGGAGGTAAACCCATCAGAATCGATGTCAAATCTCTCAATTCCAAAGGAATCAGGGTGTAGCGCACAAGATTTTTCTTCGAGGCCCTTCCCCGATATAAAATTCCCTTGCGAGGATCGAACCCTACCACCTCATCTCCGTCCGCTGTCAAGATAAATATCGCGCCCAACGGAGAGAGAGTTTCCAGGCGCAAACGGACAGGCCGGCGCACCAGGATGGCTCCCTGAATGGAACCTCGCTCTTCAGTGCTCCAATAATAGACCTTAGCCAGGCTACGGAGGGAACGGAACCGATCAATCCTTTTGGCAAGAATCCCGACCAGCTCTCCTGTTCCACGCGTTTGGGAGGGAAGCCCTACAGCTGGAGAAGAGGTCCCATGTCCAGCCGGCGCACAACTCCAGATCCCTACGAGAATCCCCGTAGCGATAAGTAACCCTACGCATGGCAAAAAAGTATGTTTCATCTGTCACTGACACGGCCTCAAATATTTCTCTCTAGGAGCTGGATTTTTTTCTGAATCCTATTTAACTGCTCCTCTTCTTTCGCTCTGTACAGAGCGTTGCGATAACGCTTTAGGGCCTGTTTTAGCCTCCCGAGTTTTTCGTAGACATCCCCGAGGTGCTCTATAATAGTGGGGTCATCGATGGCCAAACTCACCGCCCGCTCCAGCTGCACCATCGCCCGCTGATAGTCGCCGTTCTGGTAATAGACCCAACCGAGGCTATCGATATAAAATCCGTCGTCGGGAGTAATCTTGAGGGCCCTTAGAATCAGCTCTTCAGCCTCTTTGAGCTGGACTCCCATCTCGGCATAGGTGTACCCTAAATAGTTTAGGGCGGGGCCGTTTTTTGGGTTGATCTCAATGGCCTTCTTCATATACTCGATGGTTTTGTCCTTGTTTTTGCTCTCGTCATAGAGGGCCCCGAGCCGGAAGTGGGCCTGATCACTCTTTGGATTCAAAGCGACCAATTCCTTCAATGCCTCAATCGCCTTGGGGTAATCTTTCGCCTTACGGTGGAGGGAGGACAGAAGGCCGAGAAGCCCCTTTCGGTCCTTCCTCTTTTCCATTGCCGCCTCAACCGACTCTATAGCCTTGGAAAGCTCCCCCCGCCTCTCATAGATGGAGGCTAGCTGGATGCGAGAGTCGGCAAAGTATTTGCTTTTTTCCGGGATGAGTGAAAATACCTCCATGGCCCTTTCTTGATCCTTTATCTCGGCGTAGGTGGCACCGAGATAATAACGGACCTGATCATTTTCAGGATCTGCGGCCAAGACGAGGCCAAACTCTGTGGCCGCCCTCTCAAAATCACCCTTCTCGTAATAAATGAGGCCGATCTTTGTTCTGGTATCGCTGGGATTGGCCTGAACGGACTGCAAGCTTTGAAACTGAATTAGGGCTTCATCCAGCTTGTTCTGCCCCACGTAAAGCTCACCCAGTCTTTTTCTCGCCCACTCATGTTTGTCACTTGCGGCGAGGAGTGTTCGGTAGGTCCGAATGGCCTCCTCGGTCTTCTCCTGGAGTTCATAAACCAAGGCCAGGTCTGTCAGCACCCCCTCAGACTTGGGATGGAGTTCAAGAGCCCTACGGTAGCTCTCCTCCGCTTCCAGGAAAAGTTTGGCCTCGGCCCTGACCCGCCCTAGATAGTAATGCCCTATGGCAGATCTGGGGTTGAGGGCAATCAGCCGTTCAAGACTTTTCATTGCCTTCGCGTAATCCTTCCCCTTCAGATAGAGTGCCCCTAGATAGAGAAGGGACTCCTGATTCTCGGGGTCAATCCGGAGCACCGTTTGATACTCCTCAATACCCCTGGATTCCTGTCCCATCGAGGTGTAAAGGCCCGCTAATAGCTGATGAGGCTCTTGCTTATCGGGCTCCAGGCGGGAGGCCTCCTCTGCCTCTTTTAAGGCACTCTCCAGGTCTCCCTTTCTTAGGTAAAGGATGGCCAACCGGATACGCAAATAGGCATTAGATGAGTCCGCTTGAGCGGCACCCTCAAATTCCCTGAGGGCTTGGTTCAGCTCACCTTTTCTTAGATGAGCCTGACCCTTCGCAAAATGGCCAAGCGCCTTTGCCTCTGCCGGGACCTCGACCTTCTTTTCGCCGGAAAAAGGGGCATAAGGCTCCGAGACCAGCTCCTTGGGTGGATGTTCGGGGTCAGGGATGGAAGGGGCGCACCCCACTAAAAATGCTAATGAGCTAACCCCTAAAAGCACACGAATCCCCATATTAAAAAGTAGTTAACATACTGTCCAGGAAGCGTCAACGATACACAGAATTTCACCTCCCACAGTGAGAATCTGCACCTGGGGAGTGTTCTCTTTTATCATCGGTGATCTTTATCTATCATACATGCATAATGGTGGAGCCATCAACCTGGTCAGCAACTAGCAACAGGAACTGAGCGATGAGTACACAGGACTGAGTATGGTAAGGGCTTCACTCATCCCGCAGCACTCAGTCCTCATTACTACTAGCCGCTGAGAGCTGATCTCTTATGGCCGAAGTTACTTTCTACGCGTTATGGACTATGCCCCTCTGATAGAAGAAGTCATCCACGACAACCTCTCCGGGTCGCAAGAGCTGGCGAGCAGGGCCGGCTCGATCGTCTGTCGCCTCACGGAAGAAAAAAAGTCGTCTCCCTTGGAGGAGCTGAGAGGCGTTGTCCTCGAAGTCGGCGGGGCCCTCCTACGTGGCCAGCCTGCCATGGCTTCTCTCTTTAACCTGTTCGCCAGGATTCTCCCAGAGCTCGACAGGGCCTCCAGTGGGGCAGCGGCCGCCCGTGCAGTCCGCCGCGCTACTCAGGCATTCCTTGAGGAGATGGAAGAGCATAACCGTAAAATCTCAGCCCACCTCTTCGATCTCGTCAAAAAAGAGGGGGTGATCATCACTCACTCTGCAAGCCGATCAGTCCGGGAAGCCCTACGCCATTGTTGGAAGGAAGGGAAACGCTTTTCCGTCATCTGTACAGAATCCCGACCCGCCTGTGAAGGTGCTCTACTGGCCCGCCAGCTGGCCGAACAGGGAATCCCCACCACTCTTACAACCGATGCCCTTTGCCTTTCCCTGATGATGTCCCTTCGTCACGACAAAAAGGAGAGCAGGGTCGTCTTGGTCGGTGCTGACTCCGTATCCCTGCAGGGGCTCACCAACAAGGCAGGCACCCTCGGTCTGGCCATGATAGCTAAGAACTGCTCCATTCCCTTTTATGCCTTGGCCGGGAGTGAAAAGTTTCTCCCCTCGACGTTTCCCGTTGAAAAGGCAATCCAGGAAAGACCCCCGGAGGAGATCCTGTCATCTCCCCCCGATGGACTAAAAATCATCAACCGATACTTCGACATCACCTCCTTACCCTATCTGACCGCTGTCGTCACCGAACAGGGGATCCTCCCTCCTGAGGATCTCGAAAAACAACTAGAAAAGTTAACGCCCCACCCACAGCTCATAGCAGCACTGAACCTATAACACCCCACCCCCTACACCCACTGAGGGGGGAAGGGTTAGGGCGTAGAAACCTTCACCCGAGTGGTTGTTTATGCTAATTTTTCCTATGCATTCAAAGGTCGGCAACTTGGACTGAGCATGGTAAGGGCTTCACGCATCCCTCGTCATTCAGTCCTCATTATTACAATCCGCTGATTGCTGAACGCTGGTTACTGAAAGCTTGCATGGGCACATCTCGAGAAGGCGCTAAAAGAGAGATCCTCCACCTGCGCGAAGAGGTAGAGAAGTACAACTACCACTATCATGTCCTGGATAATCCGAAGATCAGCGACGCAGAATATGACCGTCTCTTTCGCCGATTGCTCGATCTGGAGAAGGCCTATCCTGAGTTCACCGCCCCAGACTCACCCACGCAAAAGGTCGGGGCCCCTCCCCTGGGGAAGTTCGCCACGGTTCGGCACACCCTCCCGATGCTTTCGTTGAACAACGCCAATGACCGAGAAGAGATGGAGGAGTTTGAGGAGAAAATACAGCGATTCCTTAAAAATCCCGAGCCAATCCAATACGTTGCGGAGCCAAAGATCGACGGTGTCGCCGTGGAGTTGGTGTACGAGAACGGGCACCTCACGGTAGGATCCACCCGCGGGGACGGTATCAACGGGGAAGAAATCACCCTGAACCTCAAGACCATCCGCTCCATCCCGCTCACCCTACGGAAAGGGGAAAAAAACATCCCGCGCCGTCTGGAGGTCCGGGGTGAAGTTTTTCTGTCACACGAGGCCTTCCAGAAACTCAATCGGGACCGAGAAGATGAGGGACAGCCCGTCTTCGCCAACCCGCGCAACGCGGCCGCAGGATCGCTGAAGCAATTGGACTCCACCAATACTGCGAGGCGCCCCCTGGATATCTTCTGTCATGGCATGGGTGACGTTCAAGGAGCCTCTTTTCCCAGTCATATAGACTTTCTTCAATGTCTCAAGAAATGGGGTCTAAAACCAGTCCCTTTGACCCATCTCTTTTATGGCTTGGAGGAGATCTTTACTCACCATGAGAACATGGAAAGCCGGCGCGAAGACCTCCCCTACGAGATCGACGGTCTCGTCATCAAAGTCAATAACCTGGAACTACAACGGCGCCTTGGAGAAATCGCCCGCTCCCCACGCTGGGCGATAGCCTATAAATTCAAACCGCGCCAGGCAACCACGCAGATCCTTAACATCCAGGCCCAGGTAGGCCGCACTGGCACGCTAACTCCGGTGGCCAGCCTGGAGCCTGTCCAGGTGGGAGGTGTTACGGTCAAGAGTGCCTCGCTACACAATATGGACGAGGTGGAACGAAAAGATATTCGCATCGGAGATACAGTAGTCGTCGAACGGGCCGGAGACGTCATTCCCTACGTGGTCCAGGTCCTCAAAGAGAAGAGGAGCAGCCGAGAGAAAAAATTCAAGATGCCCGAGCATTGCCCTGTGTGCGGCTCCGCAGTCTACCGAGAAGAAGGTGAAGTCGCCTATCGCTGCGTGGGCATTTCCTGTCCTGCCAAGCTGAAGGAGGGTCTCAAATTCTTTGGCTCCCGTGGAGGCATGGACATCGAGGGACTCGGTGAGAAGCTTATAGACCAACTCGTCGACCGGGGATTGGTCAAGGACATCGCGGACCTCTACAGCCTGAAAAGAGAGGAGCTGGCTGGTCTGGAGCGAATGGCTGATAAATCAGCCCAGAACCTCCTCGATTCACTGGAACGGAGCAAAGACTCGAGTCTGCCACGCATCCTCACCGCTCTGGGTATCCGCCAGGTGGGCGAAGCCACAGCTAAGCTGCTGGCCGAAAACTTCGGCAGCCTGAACAGGGTGATGGATGCCTCCGCAGAGGAGTTGACGGAGGTGCGTGAGATCGGACCCGAAGTAGCCAAGAGCATCGCACGGTTCTTTACCCAAAGGGAGAATCGAAAGGTCGTCGAAAAACTCCTGAAGGCCGGAATCCGGGCAAGGAGAGAACCAAAGAAAGAGGGAAAGCTGACGGGATTGACCTTTGTCCTCACGGGAGGCCTCGCGGCTATTTCCCGCAGTGAGGCACAGAAAAGCATCGAGGCCTTAGGAGGAAGGGTTGGGTCCAACGTGAGCCGCAATACAGACTACGTCGTGGTCGGTGCTGACTCTGGCTCCAAGTTGAACAAGGCAAAGGAACTTGGAATCAAGACCCTGGACGAGAAGGCCTTCCTCAAGCTCATCGAGCAATAATGGACAGGACCAATTCCTCCATCCCTTTCGCTCTGGTCCGGTGGATCGACAGGGTCAATGATCGCGTCGGTCGTGCCACCTCCTGGATTACGGCCCTCATGGTGGTCGTCACCACTTCCGATGTGCTCCTGCGTTATCTCTTCAACACCAGCTTCGTGTTCATTCACGAGCTGGAATGGCATCTGTTCGCCGTGCTCTTCTTGATGGCGGCAGGGTACACCCACCTGAAGGGCAACCACGTCCGGGTGGACATCCTGTACGCCAGCATGTCCCCCCGCAGGCAGGCCCTGGTGGACCTCGTCTTCGGCTTCCTCTTTCTCTTTCCCACGTGCTTTCTCCTGATCAAGACCTCGCTCCCCTTCGTCTCCCACTCCTGGACCGTCCTGGAAGGGTCCCCAGACCCCGGGGGTCTCCCCGCCAGATATCTTCTGAAAGCGGCAATCCCCGTCGGGTTTACCCTGCTTGGACTACAAGGGATCTCGGAGACCATCAAAAACACCTACGTCATCTTGCGAGGGGAAACCCCATCGGGCCTGGGATAACCCAATGTCGGACCTATTACCGGTTTTCATGTTTATCATCTTCACTGTCTTAATCCTGGCCGGATACCCGATAGCTTTCACCATCTGTGGCACCGCGCTGGTCTTTGGTCTTTACACCTTCGGAATAGACTTCTTCGATCTTCTCCCGCTTCGGGTCTGGGGGGTAATGACCAATTTCACGCTCATTGCGGTCCCCCTCTTCATCTTCATGGGTGTCACGCTCGAGCGCTCAGGGCTGGCCGCAGATCTGCTGGAAACCATGGGGCTGGTCTTCGGGCGCCTCCCGGGGGGCCTGGCGATCTCGGTCGTGGTGGTAGGGGCACTACTGGCGGCCTCGACCGGAATCGTCGGTGCAGCCGTCACCACCATGGGAGTGATCTCGCTCCCCACGATGCTGCGTCGAGGATACCAGAAGGAGCTGGCTGCCGGCGTGGTCTGCGCTTCGGGGACACTCGGTCAGATTATTCCTCCGAGCATCGTTCTAATCTTGGTAGGAGATATCTTGGGCGTACCCGTGGGCGACCTGTTTCTCGGGGCCCTCATTCCCGGCGTGAGCCTGGCAGGTCTTTACATCCTTTACCTGCTTACCCTGTCGGCTATTCGTCCCCAGATCATGCCGCCAATCTCCATCCAGGAACGTGCGGCAATTGCTCCGCGCGAGCTTTGGCTCAGAGCGGGAAGGGCACTGATTCCTCCTTTGCTCCTTATTACAGCCGTGCTTGGGTCGATCTTCTTTGGCGTCGCTGCACCTACAGAGGCAGCGGCCATGGGCGCCTCCGGGGCCGTCCTCCTCACGGTGGTGAACCGTAGATTCAACGTGGGGATGCTTCGAGAGGTGATGCAGATCACAACCCGACTCACCAGCATGGTTTTTATTATTCTAGTCGGGGCCACAGCCTTCGGCCTGGCCTTCCGTGGAATGGGGGGAGACGCCCTGGTACGAACCTTCATTAACAGTCTGGCGATTCAGCCTTGGGCAGTCTTTGCAGGCATCATGGTTATCGTCTTCGTCCTGGGCTTTTTCCTCGACTTCATCGAGATTGCATTCATTCACCTCCCGGTTATTGTCCCGATCCTGCGCGACATGGGGTTCGATCCGCTCTGGTACGGCGTCCTGTTAGGAATCAACCTGCAGACCTCGTTTCTCACGCCCCCTCTTGGGTTCGCCCTCTTCTACCTAAGGGGTGTAGCTCCACCCGAGATAAC
>JAZFYO010000297.1:0-4239 GCA_036443615.1 Binatia bacterium
GGCGGCGCCGTCATGAAACATCTGGCGGGCACTAAAACGGAAAATGAGATCGGCTTCGGCCAGGTCCCTGAAATACTGGTTTACAAGGACCAGGGCGTCAAGCTGGTCGGCCCGCTACCTAAAGAGATCGAGAACGTTACCACCTATGCGGCGGGACTATTGGTCAACGCAAGCACGCCAGAACCGGCAGGCAAGTTCATCCGGTTTTTGTCCACTCCCTCCGCCAGAGATGCCTTCGCCGCCACCGGCGTGGAATAGTCCCGGCCGCCAATCCCTCTCCGTAAGCAGTTCTCGGACAGAAGTCGAACACCCGAAAATCTGTAAATTCAGTTTCCCCCCGGAGCCGCTCTGGGCCGCGAACCCCTCGCTGTTAAGCTGCTAGATTGAAATTATATATCTAACCAAACATATATGAAATATTCCGTTGAATTTGAGTTTAGGGAATCGGATAAACGACGACTCGCGCGAAGGCGCAAAGCTCGCCAAGTTCGGAGCCATAGGGAGATATTTTTCTTTGCGTCTTGACGCGAAAAACTTTGTTGAAGTCGTTCTGTTGAACATCTTATCGGTAAGAATCTAACCACTACTCTCCTGGATTTCTCGCGGTTCCAGAAACAAGCTGCATAATCGCCTCCGTATCTTGAGCAGAGTCAAGCCGGTAAGCTACTCTCATACTCAGTTTCCATTCCCCGCCTTCAAACCTGATATTGTGTATCGAAAGGACGTGGAAATCCTCAAAGTCAGCCTGACCCGCGCTCCGTACCCTTCCGATTTCCAGGCTTACCAACGAGACAAGATTCTCGGAAACATCACAACGGATGTGTTTATAATCAGTAACTCCATCAGCAAAACCCTTGTCTCGGTCAGCCGTCCAATCGAGGCGCGCCTCCACGGCTTTTCTTCCTATGGCAGGCGGACCACCGAGTGCACCCCGTAGGAACACATCATCAATGGCCGAGAAAAAATTCTTGAATGGTTGAGGGTTTCCTTTCATGATTTCCGTTGACAAAACGGGCAGTCGCTCTATTGCATTTATCAAGCTTACGTACTTCTCTTCCCCCATACCCACTTGAGGGACAGTGGACCTTATTCTTCCCATTGCCATGCAAGCACTCCTTTCAGGATGGACGACGCACCGAGTACAAAATTATTTCAGTCGTGGAAGGAAACTTCCAAAGCCCTATCAATGATCGGAAAAGGATGTCAAGAAACCTCGTTCCAAGGAGAGACGCAACTAATCGACGCCGCCTCCGACACAGCTCACTCCATCTGAAAACCAATCAGTGGAATCCATATAATTTCGCAGGGTTGTCGACAAGCACCTGATTCCGTCTATCGAGGTCGGGGATCCAGTCCGCAAGTAAATCACACAGGTCCCCGTCATTTGGCATCTGCTTCTTGAGCATGACATGAGGCCAGTCTGTGCCCCAGATCATACGATCCGGCGCGGCGTCTACAAGCGCGCTTGCTATCGGAACCACGTCTCCATAGGGCAGGTCATGGGAGGAAATACGGTAGGGGGCAGTTAACTTCACCCAGCAGCGTCCTGTGCGCACGAGCCGCAACAGGGCCTGGAAACATGGCGCGTTGACATCCTGAGCAGGACGCATGTAACCTATGTGTCCCACTACGATGTCGACAGGGAAATCCGCGAACAATTCGTCAAAATTAGGAAGGCTGTCAACGTGAACTAATAGCTCCACGTGTCACTGGAGCGGCTTAATGCGCTCGGCGAGATGCTTCAAATTCTCCAAGGGCAGTTCACCCTGGGGATCAGCGTCATCAACCATATTGAAGCGGACTCCTCTGACACCTGCCTTGTTCAGGCGATCTAGCTCTTGCGCCGAAACCAAGTGATCTACAATTGCCACTCCGCGGGAGTGGAGTCTTCAGGTCACTCGTGTTCCAGGACTTTCCGACTCCGTCCCGTCGACTAACCCTGTCTGTATTACTCGAAACCCATCTTCCGTCCCCAGTTCTCGGGGTCCGTCATAAAATCCAGGATCTGCTTGCGGGTGTCGTCGCTGATATAGTTTTTGGCGATACCGATATCTATTACGTGATCCCAATGGGCCAGGGTATGAAGTCGGATCCCGTGTTCGGCAAGGTTCGTTCTCCCCTCATGGAGCCCCAGCCGGTCCGAACTGTACTCGAAGATACAAAGGCAGTCCGTAATCTTTGCTTCTTGCGCTCGGATACCGATGTTGAAGCGCAACTTACTCATGCCGTCTGTGACCAAGTCTTCGACCAGCAAAACATTCTGGTTGGGTTCCAAGATTCCCTCGATCTGTTTGGTATGGCCATACCCCTTGGGGTTTTTTCTGACATAGATCATCGGCTTACTGAGCCTCTGCGAGACAAAGGCGGCGTAAGGAATGCCGGCCGTTTCGCCGCCGGCAACAACATCAATGGACTCCAGGCCGATCTCCCCTTCAACCTTAGTTGCCAACTGTTCGACAATTTCTTCTCTGACATCCGGAAAAGACAACAACCTACGGCAATCGATGTAAACGGGGGAAATCCTCCCGGAGACAAACACGAAGGGCCGGTCCTGGTAGACCCGGATCGATCCGGTCTTCAAAAGAATCTCAGCAATCCTGGTCTGAGCATCCTCCATCGAATCAACCTTTAAAGGCGCGTATAATCAAGTTATATCGAACACGGGGTTTGAATTCCCGTGTTCGACCAATGGGGAGAGCTGCCGCTTCTCCCCTTTGGAAACCCCATCGGCTTTGTGCCCGCCTCAAGAGGCGGGGTTTACATTGAATCATGGAGAAAAAATTTAAACAGCCAGGCCGACTGAGACCCTCGCTGACCCATCATCTATTGACTGTTTTTTTTCCACCAATGGTTGGGATCCCTCAAAAAGCTCAAGACCTGCTCGTATTCTTCATGAGTAAAGTACTTTTCCCGCTGAGCCATGTCCAGGATGTCATCCCAAGTAATCAAGCTATGCAAGACGACGCCCTGCTTTGACAGAGTATCGCGGGCATCGTGCATACCGAATTTGCTGCTGCGGTACTCAAAGACGCAAAGACAGTGCGTCAACCTTCCGCCTGCGATTTCTATACCTCCTCTAAACCTGAGCATGCTCATCCCGTCAGCGGTGACATCCTCCAGGAGAATGACCTTTTGCCCTTTCTCGATAACCCCCGTTATTTGCCTGGTCCTCCCGGATCCGACAGGGCTCTTCTGTACATAAATCAGAGGCCTTTGGATCGCATGCGCCAAAAAAGTGGCGAATGGGATGCCACCGGTGGTCCCACCGGCCACGACGTCTGTTTCGTCTAATCCGATCTCCTCCTTTACGATCCTCACCAGCTCTGCAACGACCTCATCCCTCATTTGCGGATACGAGATGAGCCTCCGGCAGTCCACATATACAGGAGAGATCCTTCCAGACGGGAAGATGAAGGGTTCTTTAATGTTCAGATAAACGGATTTGGTCTCCAACAATGCCTTTGAGATCTTCTGGTTCATTTGGTGAGCTCCACCTAAACAGGAGAAAAGCTCTATAACACAGCCCCACATCTTTGCCAACACAATCCTTACGGAAATGGCTCAGAAAAAGGGAGGGCTTTCCCGAAAAGACAAACAGCTGGCTTGACAGGCAGAAAACTAAAGAATAAAAGGCTCTCCATAACTCAAAAAATAAGTTCTCTCAGAGGCCCGATAGAACGGCAAAGAGAGTGCTTTGGACGTTTGCAGCAAAGAGCGAGGAGTGATATGGGGCAAGAGAGAATCGGATTATTTATTAAGGTTGCCTGCCAGATTCTCAGGATGTCCCAATCCTGAGGCGGCAGGCCATTAACGGAAAGGAGAAAAAGATGAACACGAAAAGAATCATGCGGAGGTTTGCATGCTTGGGATTCCTGGCTGCATTCATCATGCATACAGGGTTTGCCCTTGCTCTCGAAGATTTACGTGTCCCGGTGGCATCCCCGACGTCGCTCAGCTCTCTCGCCGAGCAGGTGGCAATCAGCCAGGGTATGTTCAAGGACATTGGATACAACGCAAAAATCTACTCGGTCTCGGGGGGGGAATCAGCAGCCGTACTTGCCCTTGAAAAGGGAAAGCTGCCTTTTTTCAGCACGGACGATAACATTCCACTGGCGATCAGACCCAAGAGCAAGATCAAGATCGTTGCCGTTACGATCAACAAACTGTCCTACTATCTGGCGGCAGCAGGTAGGGTCAAGTCTTATAAGGACCTCCCACAGAAGGGAATCAAAGTTGGCA
>JAZFYO010000298.1:0-4781 GCA_036443615.1 Binatia bacterium
CCCGAGAAGTGTCCTGCCTTTAACCTCCACAAGATTTACTGTACACCACAGGAGATTAAAGAGGTGTCTGAAGGGTGTCGCAGCGCCTCGATTGGCTGCCTCGAGTGTAAGAAGGTCATGATCAAACACGTCATCTCAGATCTGGAACCGTACCGGGAGAAAAAGGCTGCTTTAGAGCGTCGGCCAGGTGATGTCCAGGATGTGCTGGAAGCAGGGAACCGTGTCGCGCAGAAGATAGCAAGCGAGACCATGGATGAGGTTCGAGACGCGATCACATTGTGATCGCTTAGCATTACTTTCAACTGTAGGATAAACATGGCCATAGATGTACAGTTAGAGGCATACGAGGGACCTCTGGACCTGCTGCTCCACCTCATCAAAAAGAACGAGGTGAGCATTACTGACATTCCCATTTCGGTAATCACGGAACAGTACCTGGCTACCCTGGAGCTGATGCGTAACTTGAACCTTGATATTGCCGGTGAATATCTGGTCATGGCGGCCACGCTCATTCATATCAAGTCGAGGGAATTGCTTCCTCTCGAGGAGGGGGATGAGGAGGAGGACGATGAAGGGGATACGCGCGATGAGCTGATCCGTCGACTATTAGAATATCAGCGATTTAAGGAGGCTGCGTTGGAACTGGAAAGCCGTGATATGCTCCACCGGGACGTGTTCGTCCGCTTATCCGATAATCGCCAAGAGATGGAATCAGGGGAGTTTGAGCGGGTCTCCCTCTTTGACTTGATGTCCGCCTTTCAGCGGGTTTTGGAGCGTCTCCCGGAAGAAGGAGTACACACGATAACGGTGGAGAAGATTTCAGTTCAGGAAAGAATGAACGTGCTACTGGATTCCCTCCGCCACAGTACAAAGCTGGTTTTTCAATCCCTCTTTGAGGGGGCGGTTTCGAAGATAGAGTTGATCACAACTTTCTTGGCCCTACTGGAGCTAATCAAGATCCGAGCTATCAGGGCCACTCAGGAGGAACAGGCCGGCCCCATCTTGATCGAGCTGACAGCGCCGATGGTGGAGGAGCAGGAGGGCTTGGTGAGTGGGGAGACTGAAGGGGGAGGGGAGCATGGAGCGTAGTCGTCTAAAGTCAGTAGTTGAAAGCCTACTCTTTGTGTCAGAATCGGCTGTCACACTGGAGCGGATGAGCGGTTTGCTGGAGGGGGTTGAGAGAAAGGAAATTCTCTCAGTGGTCGAGGAGCTTCGTTCGGAATACGAAGCCCAAGGGAGGGGGTTTTGTCTAGTTGAGGTGGCTAGCGGATTTCAGATGAGGACGCCAAAGGAGAACGCCGATTGGGTAAAAAGCTTCCTTCGGGGTAGAGCAGCGCGGATGAGCCGTGCCACCCTGGAAACAATGGCCATCATCGCTTACAAGCAGCCGGTCACACGGGTTGAGATCGAGCAAGTTCGGGGGGTCGGCATCGAGGGGGTTCTCTCGACTCTCATGGAACGGAGTCTGGTTCGCATCATTGGCCGCAAAGATATTCCAGGACGGCCTTTCCTCTACAGCACGACACGAGACTTCCTGGAGCTATTCGGTCTGAATGACTTAACGGGTCTACCCACTCTCAAGGAGATGGAAGAGGTCAGCCTACCCCAAATTCCCGAGAATGAAACTCCAGCCGCAGAGAGTGAAGAGTAAAGAGCGAGAAGTCACAGAGGGGGAGGGCGACTATTTTCTGTTTACTTATAAATGAGTTCATTAGTAGCTGCACACGTGACATACCTCGGCTCACCTCGGGCCGAGCCCTTCCGAGCGCGGTCAATAGGCCTGTGCCTCGTAGGCCACCACCACGTCCTCTCCAGGGCTGGTTATTCCCATGACTCGGGCCACAACGCAACCTTTACCCTGTGGAGTAATGGCCCGTGACTCCACAGGGTGAACGTTCCAGTGCCCGCGCTCTTCAGGACTCGCCCCTCGGCCGCCTTTGATGGTTACTTACTTAAGAGCTCCTTAATAACACTGTTCACTGACTTTGATGGAACGGCTGCATAAAATCATTGCACGTGCCGGTTTGGCTTCGCGGAGAGAAGCAGAAGGGTGGATTTTAGAGGGACGGGTGTCCGTTAACGGCACGGTGGTTCGCAAGCTGGGTTATCAGGCTGATTCGACGGGCGATAAAATAAAGGTGGACGGCCGACTCATCGGTTCCACGACTAAGCGGCTTTATTATCTGCTCCATAAACCCCCAGGGATGATCACCTCCATGGGGGACCCCCGAGGCCGTCCCAATTTAGGAGACTGGCTGAAGCCCCTTGTGAAAAGAGAACGTCTTTTTCCCGTCGGGAGGTTAGATTATAACTCTTCCGGTCTCCTCTTCTTGACGAACCAAGGTGAGCTGGCACATCGCTTGAGCCATCCCCGCTTTGAGGTAAAAAAGGTCTACGAAGCGAAAGTCAACGGCATCCCGTCTGAGAGGGAGCTGGAGCATTTGCGCCGTGGCATATCGCTGAGAGACGGCGTGACTGCCCCGGCCAGAGTGAGGGTCCTCAAGAGGCTGAATAAAAAAGCCTGGATAGAAATCGAGATTCATGAGGGGAGGTATAGGGAAGTGCGCAGGATGTTCGAGGCTATCGGATATTCCGTGGCGAAACTGGTTCGTATCCGCTTCGGTCCGATCCGTCTAGGTTCGCTGCCGGTAGGCCAGGTTCGTCCTTTTTCTTCGGGAGAGATCGCGGCTATTGAAAATGCAGTAGGGCTGCAAACAAGGGAATTCACGCAGAATCGTCAGCGGAAAAAAGGCTCTCTAGAAAGCTTACGTTGACCCCCTCCAAAGACTCCACCACTGCCTCGGCGTCGGTTAGCTCTTCTGCTTGATGGGAATTTGCAACCGCCAAGCACTTCATCCTGGCAGCGTGAGCCCCTCGAATGCCTTCTCTCGAATCCTCTATGACCAGGCAATCTGAGGGTTCGATGGCCCTATCGATCCCTTTTTGGTTAAGCAGCTGGAGGACCTTGGAAAAGACCTCGGGATCAGGTTTGCCCTTACTCACATCATCAGTACTAACAATAACTTGGAAGAAACTTCTTAAACGGATACTTGCTAAAATCATCTCGATCTCGCTTCTCAATGCACCGGAGCCGATGGCCAGCGGTAAACGCGAGGAGAGTTCTGGAACTAAATCTCTAACCCCTGGAAATACTACGATCCGTCTCTCGATTGATTCCCGGTAATATCTGGCCTTTCGTTGGACCAGTTTTTCGAGGGAGGCGCTGCTAAGAACATGCCCACGATTCTGGTAGACTGCCTTAAAGCACCCCCGGTCATCCATGCCCAAGTAATGGGCGTAGTACTCGCCAGGATCAAGGGATAGGCCTTCGTCCAGCAGTACCTTTTGAAACATCTCCAGGTGAATCGGTTCATCATCCACCAGCACCCCGTTGAAATCGAAAATGACAGCCCGTAACATATTCTCAACGCTTAACGGATATAGACTTCTATTTCAACTGCCACTGGGGTAAGGAGATAACATGTCGTCTGATGGTCACCATGCTCACGGCCACGTAGAGTACCGGTTTTGTCCTCGCTGCGGGGGTGTGCTGGAATCGCGCAGAATAAAGGCCAATGAGCCGAAGAGGTTGGTGTGTCAAAAATGCTCTTTTGTCTTTTATCTAGACCCGAAGGTCGTTGCCGGGACTCTCTTTACCATAGAAGATCGGGTGGTTTTATTACGGCGGGGGATCGAGCCGGCGATGGGCAAGTGGGTTTTCCCAGGGGGCTACGTGGATCGTGAAGAGAGTGTCACGGAGGCCGCAATCCGTGAGGCCAAGGAAGAGTCCGATCTCGATGTCCGGCTCAGTGCCCTCCTGGGTGTCTATTCCTATCCCCGATCGCCCAACGTTATTGTGGTTTATGCAGCAGAGGTTGTTGGCGGGGAGCTCAAAGCGGGAGATGAATCGGTGGAGGCCAAGGCCTTTACCATCGCCGACATTCCTTGGGATGGCCTTGCCTTTGCGAGCACAAAAGATGCCCTGAACGATTATATCAGGCTTTATTGCAAAGCTAATTTATGATAAGAACATTCGAGTTTGCCGGTCCCCCGAGAAAAACGATGGGGGACAAGAGATCGGTGGAAGTTAACCTGGAGGGAGGCTGTCATGGTGATGCCGAATGTAGGCGATAAGGCCAGTGATTTTTCACTTCCTGTAACAAGGGAACAGAAGGTTGGACTGAAAGACTATCTCAGAAAAAAGAACGTCGTGTTGGCATTCTACCCGCTGGATTTTACCGGCGGCTGACAGCAGGAGCTGAGTAACTTCGAAGCTGACCGGAAGAGCTTCGAGGCCAAGGACGCTCAGGTGCTGAGCGTGAGCGTTGATTCGGTTTTCTCTCATAAGGCCTTTGCCGAGAAAATGGGTGGGATCAACTATCCCATGCTCTCCGATTTCTTTCCTCACGGAGCCGTTTGCGCCCAGTACGACTGCCTGCGGCCCGAGGGATATCCCAAACGGGCTGTCTTTATTATAGACAAGCAGGGCGTGATTCGTTTTTCACAGCACTACGAGAAGGGGATTCCGGACAACAAGGATCTCTTGGCGGAGCTGGACAAAATCAACCAGGGTTAGTCTTATCCGCCGACGGCTCTATTGCCCAGCGTCTAGGCTCAGGGTTGGCCGAGGGGGCCTGCCCCTCAGCGGGAGCCAATGGGCCTTTGCCTATCTGTTATCAATTACTTAACCTAACCTTCTATCTTTACGAGAGCATTTAGAATCGGGTGACTCCCTTTTTCGGGGCAGTCCCCCTCGCCCACAAATACTGCTCCGAGGGGAG
>JAZFYO010000299.1:0-7608 GCA_036443615.1 Binatia bacterium
TCGGGACGCCCAGTGACAAAATTGTCCATACACACGATTTGGTGGCCTTGGCTAAGCAAAAAGTCACAAAGGTGACTGCCAAGGAAACCCGCTCCACCCGTAATTAGGATACGCATTCGTTCGGAAAGGCTAAAATCCTTCTCCCATTTTCAACGATGGTAGGATACTCAACCTCCGCCTTAACCTGAACTGAAACCTGTGCCCGCAACCTTTTGATACACCGCAATGATTTCTCGCGCGGCCGGGCTTGCCCCCCGCGCGCGCAGGTCCCGGAGCGCACGCGACATAGGGAAGAAAGTGATTAACGCAATGTGTGCTCTTCGAGAATCACTCTCTGCCAAAGCTGCGGAACATCAGCCTTAGCCTGAGAGAAATTCATACTGGAGTGAGAAACCATTTAAGCCTCTTTCCGATAGACCGCAAAATCTTGAATCGCGTCAAGAAGTCTCTCACTCTTCGCCATTTGTGAATTGGAAGCCCTTGGAGGTCACGGAGATGATGGGTCGCTCGTGCCTCCAAAGCCGGAAGCATCTGACGTGCAACATGACACAGCTCCTGCGCATAGTCATCATAGTCATAGGCCACACAGATGGCGACCGCGGCAGTGAAGGAGGCTGGGTCGGTCCTCTCGAGGTCCTCGACCATACGGGAGGGTGATTTAAAGTACAGGGCGTCGGCCGACAAGAGGTGGCTTGGAGTACCTCGCCCACATCCATAGTCCCGCCCCCTGATGCGGACCGGACTGAGATAGTCCATTAACTGAAATCCCAGACCGCTAAGATAATTGTGAACATCGGTGAAGAGCGCCTGGTTTTTATAGAACGGAAGAAATTCGACCTCAGCCTCGACTGCAAAGATTGAACGGCCGAGGCACCCCTCCCCCCCCTCTCAGAATATCCAATTCAGTCCCCTGGGTGTCCAGCTTGATGACATGTGGGACAAGGCCATATTCGCTGCATAGCGCGTCCAGGGTTCGGCATCGAAGTGGTACCTTCCGAAGGATGTCAAAATCGCTCACAGGAACGTTCAATTTCTGGATCAGCTCGAGGTTAGGCTCCAGGAGAGAAGTACCTGTTTGATAACGTGTCACATTCAGGTCAAACAGTCCATCAGACCCATAGAGGGCGACCTGAAACCAACGATGACGTTCGGTGTTCTTGAGTTTCGTGAATTCTCGTTCATCCGGCTCAAACCCTATCACGGTAAGATTCCGGAATCTCCCCCAGCGTCTGCGGTCAATGCCACCCCCTGCCCCGACATCAATAAGTGTGAGGGGATACTCAAAGGGAGAGTGAACACCTCGGATGTCGTTCCCTGAGTGTAGGTCTGCCATCAAACGAGAAGAATTCTATTGTCTCGGAACAGTCAGGTGCAACGTCACCTCATCGCGCGACCCGCATGCAAACACTTCAAACGAGACCGTTCGAGGTGCTTGTAAAATATCTGGAGCGTCTTCTCGGTTCCGCCTATGCCCAACTGATTGCACGCCACGAACACATGGATCTTCGCCATAGGTCAACAACGAAACTCCTCTCCGATGCATACGCGAAGAGCGCCTTGCCGGTTGCATGAATGCCCAGTATGCGGAATGCGACACCCCTTATCCTTAGCTCTCAAATGAACCACATGAGTGAGCGTACACGCTGACTTTTCCTAATGCCGGATTCTCTTCCCGTACCAAGTTCTCTTCCACACCCAAATATCATCCAGTTGTCGGCACTTGTCCTTAAACGTCATGAGGTCAGCTTCTACATCCCCCTTATCGATGAGAACCCTTTCACCGCAGTGGAATGAGTTTTTCCAGAAAAAACTAACGGATGCATACTTGGGGTTAACGGTCCTAAACCAACGGTTGCCCAGCAAAAACATAGGCTCAAGAACATCCAAGACCTCTGCCCAACCATGGTTCTTAGCATTTCGTTTCCAAGTCGGCCCTGTGCTGAGATGAAAGCGGCTATATCCGTGAATCTGTGCATGCTTAAAAATAAACTCGATGCCTGCTTCAGTCACCTCACACAACCAATGATGATGGGAATAGCCGCAGTACCGGCTACGCTCAACTCCGGGGGTACTCTCAATGACTCGATTCGGGACTTCAATGTAGCCGCTCTTTCCCACACGCATCATCTCCTGACAAACCCATATTGGATCTCTAAGATCCTCAAGGGTCTGCTTGCACAGAACAAAATCAAACTGTTTGTCTTTGAAAGGCCAAGGCTGATGGGAACAAAGATCCCACTGAACCCAAGTCTCTCTGGAAAAGTGGGGGGTGGGCCAACGATCATTGAAGTAGAGTTCCACCTGTTGTTTGTTGTCCCAGGGGAGAAAATCCAGCACATAGT
Source organism: Binatia bacterium (assembly GCA_036443615.1). GTDB lineage: Bacteria > Desulfobacterota > Binatia > UBA9968 > CAXXLF01 > JACZXR01. The sequence goes on from JAZFYO010000299.1 coordinate 2,343, forward strand.
TGGCTCTACCCAGAGGTTTACATCCGCCCCCAACGTCTAGGACTATATCCTCCGCTCTAATACGCTTCGGCAATTCTTCAAATGTTCCTAATTCAACACTTTTCATTTGTATCTCTCCATAAAGCAGTATCTGTACTGCTCCCCATTTGTCAAAACACCTTCCATGGCGGTGAGACTGAGCCTGACCCGCCCCTCGTGCCCTAACCAAACCTCTCAACTAGTGCATGTCCGTACCGGACACGTTCGTAGCGGTCTCTACACGGTGTTTTGAGATCATCCCAGCGACGGTGGATCCAATTGCCCCGAACGGTCCGTTTCCATTTTGTCAGAAAATGAGACTGATTGGCCTCCGGATAATACTTTTGTCCCATCCGCTTGATGGCTTCTTGCGTGACCATGCCGAAATGGTGAATCAGGACAGCCCCCGTCGTTCCCACGGAGAAACCCGACAACTGGGCACGCCACAGGAAATCCACATCCTCGCAACCGCCATAGGAAAATCCCTCATCGAACAATCCGATTCGGTCGAACACCTTGCGGTGAATCAACATGCAGGACCCATAGATCGTGGCGCGACTCGCACCGGCACACCGTTGCACAAAATCTGCCGCATACTGTTCTAAATCATAATCGAGACGTCCCTCACGCGCGGCCGGACTCACGATGCCATGTCCTTTATGGTCCATGAACCGAAGAAGGCCGGACAACCAGCCAGGAGTAACCACGATATCGTTGTTCAAGATCCCGATCACCTGGCCCTGGCTCACCAGGATCCCCTGATTCCAGGCTTTCGCACAGCCGAGGTTGGAAGGATTTGTGATCACCTTCGCGTCTAGGCGAGACAGGATTTCCCCCGTGCCATCGGTGGAGGCATTATCCACGATCACCAACTCATACGGCACATCCGTCCAGCACGCGATGGAGGTCACGCATTGTTCCGTGTAGTGCACTTGATTGTGGACAGGAATGACTAAACTGACCTGCGGGATCGTGGTCATGAGATCACTGGGGCCAGGGGAGGATGGAAATGCACCGGGAGAGAATCATACGCCTCGAGAAGCCGCCCCATCATCGCCTCCACCGTAAAGTCCTTGAGTACGCGTTCGCGACCTGCCCGACCAAATTTTGCACGCAGCTCAGGCTCGGTCAAGAGATTTATGACTGCGGAGGTCAAGGCTTCGGGATCCCCACTCGGCACGAGGAGTCCTGTCTCCCCCTGTCTAACAATCTCGGGCACTCCCCCTACCGCCGTCGCCACCACCGGCCGCGCCATCGCCATCGCTTCAAGGACTGCGATGCCGAACCCCTCCATGAGCGCTGGATGAACGTAGAGGTCCATCGCGGCAAGGCATGGCCCTACTGATGGTTGAAACCCCACGAAATGCACTCGGTCGGCAACGTTGAGCTGTCGGGTCAGTGATTGCAGCCGCCTCTCGTACTCAGCATCCCCTTTCCCGACCACGAGGTAATGAGCCTGCCGGACCGAAGCGAGGATCCTTGGAAGCGCCTGGAGCAGCACATGATAGCCTTTGCGTGAGAAGAGATTTGCCACGGTACCGAGGACGAGCGCGTGAGTTGGAATACCGAGCCGAGATCTCGCTTGATGACCGAAATCATCCGGCGACAACGTCGAGCAATTAATCCCGCTGTAGACCACGCGGACACGTTCAGGTCTGACCCCGCCCATTTGCAGCGACCGGCGGACCTGCTCGGATATGGCGATCACCAGGTCGACTCGTTCCAACTCATAGCAGGACACTTTGGACGGCTCTATTTCTTGCCGCACGTGTGCCGCGACGGGAATGCCCCTGCCCATAGCTGCGCGGAGGGTTTGCGGCACCCACCAGATATCGTTCACATGGAGAAGGGATGGCCGTTCCGCCTCGATCACTTGCCTGAGCCCTCGTATCGCCGCAGGGCGCTGGAAATAGCCCCAGAGCTTTCGCCAGGGAACAAAAGTTGCCTCCTTTCTGGGAATGCTTCGCCTGATTAGTTCTTCCACCAAGGGGCCATGCCCAGGACACGCCACGACCGGGGCATTCCCATATCGAGGCAGGTTTTGAAGAATACCCAGGAGCTCACGTTCTGCTCCTCCGATTTCGGTAATGCCATGGACGAAAAGGATTTTTTTCTTCCGATCCTGTTTCATCCCCACAGCCTCTCTCGCACCGCCTCCCAAACTTCGTCCAGGGAAATCAGTCTCATGCAATTCTGCTCGCCTCGAAAGCAATCCGGGTGAAAACAGGCTCGGCAGTCCAGCCCTTTGTAAAATGTCCGATGCCCTTCTCCCCACGGGCCCCATACCAGGGGGTCTGTTGGTCCGAACAATCCGACAACGGGGACTCGCATTGCCGCTGCCATGTGCATCGGTCCGTTGTCGTTGGTGATCATCAGGGAAGCCCGTTTTAACGCTCCAGCCAGTTCCTGGAGCCCGGTCCGTCCAGCCAGGTTCCGATGGACCGTCTTCATGGACCCGGCAATTCGACTCACAATGTCCTTGTCCCGGTGAGACCCGAGAAATAAAGCCGGAATATGTGTTTCCTGCTGAATACGATCAGCCAAGGCGGCAAACCGCTCGGCGGGCCAGGACTTGAACCACCACCGGGCCCCCGGGTGCAAGCAGACGAACGGCCGATTGGGATCTATCCCGCTTTCCCTGATCAACCTCTCGGCCATTACTACTGTTCCTTCCCCGACGATGAGCGAGGGCGAGGGAAGGGGGCCGGCAAGGCCCAGCTCGTCCGTCGCCGCCAGGTGGTAGGGTACGGCGTGCATCTTGAACCGGTCGGCTTGGATCACAGTGGTGTACAGCCGACCTCGCCACCGAGCCTCACTGTTGTACCCAATCCTGACTTTTGCCCTGGTAGCCCTAGCCAGGATAGCAGAACGATCTCCATCGGTCAGATCGATCACCGCGTCGAATTCTCGACCTCGCAGGGTCCCAACCAGCCGCAGACTGCTTATCAGGCTCCTCTCGTTTACCAGCACCTCGTCCACATCCGGATGCCCCTCCAGCACCCCTTCCGTACCCCAGTTTACCAACATGGTGATGCGGGCCTTGGGCCATGCTCCTCGAAGTCGGCTCAGCACAGGAGTGGACAATACCACGTCTCCGAAGTATCGGAGCTTGATGACCAGGATGCGTTCTGGAGATTTAACCGGTCTCGCACTCAAGAGCTACCCTCATGGTGGGAGACTTCGGGAACAGCGTTTCGCAAGCCCATTTGATCGGAGGTCCCTCGCCTCCAAGGCCATAAGCCCTCAATCCACTCGGTCAGGGACAAGCTCCTGATAAATCCGCAACAGATCTCGCGCGGATTGGTCCCAGGAAAAGGCCTTGGCACGAATCGGGCCAGCCTGGTGAAAATGATCCCGTAGCCGCCCGTCGTCACGAATGCGCGCTATGGCGCCAGCAAGGGCGTTGACGTCAAGAGGGTCGATCAGTAGAGCCGCCTCCCCTGTCACTTCAGGAAGGGACGCTGCATTGGAACTGATGACAGGGGCCCCACAAGCCATGGCCTCCAGCACCGGCATTCCAAACCCTTCGTACAATGAAGGAAAGACAAAGGCCACGCAAGCGGAATACAGAACCCTCAAATCAGCAAGAGGCACATGGCCGGGAAACAGGACCGATGCCCCCAAGCCGGCACGCCGAACCGCTTCAAAGATCGCTTCACTTCCGCGGGTCATCCCCCCCACGACCACAAGTCTCAGGTCTCGCCGACCGGGAAGGAGACTGAAGGCTTCGACCAACCTGGCAATATTCTTTCGGGGCTCGGATCCTCCACCGGACAGGAGAAATTCTCCTTCGCCGATTCCATACTGCAATTTGATGGCCCGCACCAGACTGGGCGCGTCCACCCGATAAAATTCCGGCCCGACGGCAGGAGTCACGATCGCGATCCGTTCCCTGGGCACGCCATAAAGTTCGCTAATATCTTCCGCCGACTGCTCAGAAATGGTAATCACTTTCGCGGCACGTCGCGTGGTTCTTTTAGTACGCACAAAAGACCATCGTTGTCCCAACAGTTTCCTGGACGGAAGGGCGAGGCGGTCAAGGGCCAGGTCATAAATGGTCACCACTCCGCCGTGTCTCCCCCACCCGCGGAGCCTGAAATTCATCCCATGAAAGAGATCCAAACGATCCCGTGCGGCACGCCACTTCATCAGAAGGGGATGGCAGCGAGAGATGTGGACTGATGAGGACTCTCCAATGCCGGACAGACGGTCTTGGGGAATTTCGTAGCTGGTATACAAAAAGTATTGATGGTGGGGCGCATAGCGGACCATTGCCGCAAGGAGCTCTGCGATATAATTGCCGATCCCCGCTCGATTCCTGGCGAGAGGGCTTACATCAATACCCAGCCGCATGCTCCATCCCCATATCCCAAGCCGTATCAGTCACTCCCCGAGAGCTTACTGCATCTGAGGATCAAGATCTCCCCAAACAATAAGGGCTTTGAAAGTAAGATTTGGCGGACCCTGGCATTGGCGGGGTCAGCCCGGACCTTGGACCACCCCCTGGTATTAAGGAAAAGTCTGAGCACTTGAAATAGCATTGAAGCCTGCTTGGGATAGCGATTGGCTTCGATGAGATCCACGACAAAACCACTGCGTGCAAGGATATGCCGCAACTCGAGAAACCCAATGGGATTAATATGGTCTATCGCTCGCTCCTTTCCGCCCTGATCCTGCTCAATCATGTAATGAAAATAATTAGGATATCCATTAATGAGGTAACTGAGCCGGCTTTTGATGGTCAGGACATTCGGGGTGGTCAGAAAAAATATCCCATGATCCTTCAACACCCTTCGCGCTTCTCCAATATAATGCCAGGGATTTTCTAAATGCTCGACTGCCTCAATAGAGACGACATAATCAAAGGATCCGGGCGGGTAAGACCAGGAAGAGTTGAGGTCAAGTCTGGCACATTTTAGATCCTCGACATGGAACCGAGTGGGGTCGAGATCGCCACAGATCACTTCGTGACCGAGCGCTCTGGCCCTTTCGGCGAAGGCCCCTTCGCCCGCTGGTACGTCGAGGAGTCGGCCAGGTTTTTCAGAGCCTAGAAGGGAGATGACCTTTTCATGGACGAGGCTGGCGGCATCAGGACGAGCAGAAGCCTGATCCACCTGGTAACTGCTGCTCTCACGTTTGCTAAAATTCATTTAAGAGGGAGCGGTTGAGAAGATGTAGTCGTCCTTAAGATACTGGCTGGGATCCCTGCCTGCCCCATCGAGTGCTCGTAGCGAACCGCCGGAGCGGC
>JAZFYO010000300.1:0-3313 GCA_036443615.1 Binatia bacterium
CCAAGATAGGTCGTAACTTGGAGTTGAACTCAGAAGTCAAATAAAGGGTAACTACTGTGGCATCGGAAACATCGACCTTCATGGCATCCTGGACCCGAAACTCAACTAGATGGCTTACCCCATCTTCTTTCGCCTTTGCTCGCGACTGCTTCACCAACTTGGGGTCGATCTCTATCCCTACGCCTCTGGCCCCATACTCTTTTGCGGCCTTGATAACGATTCTGCCGTCCCCACTTCCCAGGTCATAGACGACATCATCCTTAGTAACTCGAGCGAGTTCCAGCATCCGATCAACTACTTCTAATGGTGTGGGGATAAAGCTAGCCTCGCCATTGGTCCAATCCTTGGTCAGGTCTCGGATCACATCGCAGGAGGTGAATAGTAAAACGGCGGGCGCCAAGAGCAGAAGAGAACGGAGCCTCTCTTTAATTACCTTTGGGTTCATGAGGTAATCTTATCCGGGTCTAAATGCAAATTTCCAGCGAACCGATATTCATTGGGATGACCGACTTGGATATATAGATGAAAGCTCAGGGTCCATACCCTGAAGTTCTATTACGAATATTCATTCAGATTTGCAACCAGCTAGACTGCGTGTTACAAGCAGGTGGGCATGCATGGAGGAAGAGGAAGACTAAAAATGAACTTCGAAAGCCTATCGGAGAAATCGTTACGACTTGAGATCCTGGACCGGGACGAGATGATCTCAGTTCTTCACGCTCCGGACGAGAGACTGCCCGAGCTACTCGATGCGGCCTTTCGGGTACGCCGTCACTATTTCGGCAAGCGGGTACAGATCCATGTCCTCATGAACGCCAAGAGCGGTCTTTGCCCGGAGGACTGTCATTACTGTTCCCAATCCTCAGTCTCGAAGGCACCAATTGACAAATACCCACTGTTACCCAGAGAGAGACTCCTTGAGGGGGCCATAAGGGCTAAAGAGGTGGGGGCGATTAGATACTGCATGGTGAACAGCGGAAGAGGGCCAACATTAAAAGAGATAGAGGAAATGGCCGAAGTGGTGTGCAGGATCAAGGACAGCGTTCCCATTAATATCTGCTGCTCCCTTGGTTTGCTCAACGAGGCCAAGGCTAAAATCCTCAAAGAGGCCGGTGTGGAGCGTGTAAACCACAACCTCAATACCAGTCGCCGGTATCATCCTCAGATATGTAGCACCCATACCTATGAAGACAGAGTGGAGACAGTCGAGCATGTGAAGGCGGCTGGGCTTTCCCCGTGCTGTGGTGGCATTATAGGTATGGGCGAGCAAGATGACGATATCATGGATTTAGCCCTGGCACTGAGAGAGTTGGACGTGGAATCGATACCAATCAATTTTCTCCATCCGATCTCTGGGACGCCACTGCAAGGGGCGAATCACCTCACGCCCCAGCACTGCCTCAAGGCCCTGTGCCTGTTTCGCTTTATCAATCCGGAGAAGGAAATCCGAGTTGCAGGAGGAAGAGAGCTCAACCTGCGCTCGCTTCAACCCTTGAGCCTCTATCCAGCCAACTCGATCTTTGTGAACGGCTACTTGACCACGTCAGGTCAGAACGCCTCGGATGCCCACCGGATGATCGAGGATCTCGGATTCGAGATCGATGAGGGGAGTTAAATAGATTTAAATAGGATCGAGGCAGAGGGACGGTTTGATTGAAGGGTCCGAATCTGCTGTAATAAAGAAAATCCATTTGGTGTTGGGAGAATTCAGTGGCGCGAATTACGCTAGAAGATTGCCTCACAAAAGTTCCTAATCGCTTTGAGCTGGTTATCATCGCGACAAAGAGGGCCAAGCAGCTTCTCAAAGGTGCGAAGCCTCTGCTCGCGTCGGACAACCGGGAGATCGTTCAGGCCCTCAGAGAGATCGCAGACGGGCAGGTACGAGAGGGTGGCAAGGAACTTGCCCCAAAATAACTCAGCCCCCTAGAAGTCCTGAAAGTCCCGAAAATTCTCTCTTATAAGGACAGCTCCCTCTCTCAGTGCTGCTGGGGTTCAATGATCACTTTCATGGAATCCCGGGCTGCCGCGACAAGTTGAAAGCCCGTACCAGCCTCAGAGATGCCTAGGCGGTGCGTGATCATCTCGCGCACTTGCAGGCTATGGTTCCGAAGCATCTCTATAGCTTTAGTGATATCCTGGGGACTGCCAGCGTAGGAGGTGGAAATGGTCACCTCATTACGCCAGAATTCGTAAAGCGGGATCGATACGCCTACTCCCTCCGGTGCCGGTGCGAAAAAGAGGAGTGTCCCCCCGCGCTCCACGGTTTCCAGCGCCTGTTGGATCGCCTGCGGTGCTCCGCTGCAGACAATCACGAGATCGGCCAAGCGCCCGTCGTTTGCTTCGCGCAGTCGTGCCGGGACATCCTCCCTAGCAGAAATAGTGGTGTCGGCGCCTAGTGATTCTGCCATCTTTAGACGAAATTCGTTGATGTCCGTTGCTACTACGCGTGCGGCACCGAGCGCGCGGGCCATCTGAATGTGAAGTAAGCCTGAGATCCCGCTACCGATCACCAAGACACTCTGATTTGGCTTCATCCCCGCAAGCCCCTGTGCTCGAACCACGCAAGCAACGGGTTCGATAAAAGAGCCTTCCTCAAAGGACAGCTCCTCAGGCAAGAGGAATGTGCCGACATCGACGTTGATCTTCGGGACACGGATATATTCGGCAAAGCCGCCTGGATCGAAATGGGTCTGGCGAAGCGTATCGCATACCGAATGGTGACCGCTCAGGCAGTAACGGCAGCGGTTACAAGGGACATGATGGGAGACAAAGACGCGGTCCCCGGGTCGGTAGCGGCTGGGCCCTTCTCCCACTCTGGCGACCTCACCGGCGATTTCGTGACCCAGCACGAGGGGTGCCTTCTTGGTGCGGTACCACTCCATCACATCAGTGCCGCAGATGCCGCTGGCCATAATGCGTACCAGCAGCTCTCCGGGCCCGATGGAGGGAACAGGCATCTCCTCCAGCCGCACGTCCCGATTGTTGTAATACATCGCGACACGCATAAGATCGTGCCCTGCCTTCGTGTTTGTTATTCGCGCCCGTGGATCATTTTAGTTTCCTAACCATCAAATCTTCAACAGAACGACTTCAACAAAGATCATCGCGCCAAGACGCCAAGGCGCAAAGAATCAAATCCGAATTTCGAATATCGAATGTCGAACTTTTTCTTGGCGCCCTTTGCGCCTTTGCGCGAGATGGCTCTCATCCGATTCCTGATTCTCATCGCTCCAAGACGCCAAGATCGCAAAGATCTTGTTTTCGCTTTCGAACTTGGTGTGCATTGCGTCTTTGCGGCTTGCCCCGTGGAATA
>JAZFYO010000301.1:0-2444 GCA_036443615.1 Binatia bacterium
TATTTTCTCCAAAACTTTGTAATGAGAAAGTGTCGTGCCGACCATTGGCTCCCCCTCACGCAATGCAGTTGGGCTCAATGTTACGCGGGGGGAGGGTTAAAGGCAATGGGAAAGCTCTTTGAGGGAGATTAGGCTACCTGAGCGGGGCCGTCATATAGAAATCCTATAGCGGGATGGGACGATTCTGGCCACTATGGCTCAAGGTTCATCCGCCGCAGCAGATCTTGGAAGCGAACATCGTCCAACCCTGCCCGTTTTCTTGCACTTGAAAAGGCTTTCTTGACGTCCGTCAGCCTCTCACCATCCTTGCCAGGGAAAACGTATGGAGTATCAATCCGGTGGGGTAGCAGTTGAAGGGTGTTTAATAAGGTGTCATTGATGTGAGTGAACCGCTGATCACCGTTCTTGGAGTCGGCCACCTCTATGATGCGGTTCTTCAGATCGACATGGCTCCACTTAAGATTGAAGATTTCTCCCCTTCGCATCCCGGTATTTATCGCCAACACAATGCTGGGCTTCAGGTTCCGACTGGAAACAGCTATAAGACGATCCATCTCGTTTTTTGTCAGGTAACGCAGCCGGTGGTGGCATCTATGGCGTGTTCATAGAAACCCAATTTTAGCTCCTCCACTGTGTTGAGGTTGACGGGCGTTTTGAAACTCCTATAGCCTGTTGTCAAATTCTGACAGGTAGTTCAAGAGGGGGAATCCAATGCGAAACCTTGCCATCTGTTTTCTGCTTCTGTCCTCTGTTTCCGCCTACGCGCAGGAGCAGCTCTACGAACCACACGATTTAGCGCCATCGCTTTATGTTCAGGCTCATGGGTTTCTAGAAAAGGGGGACTTCGCTGGGGCACTGCCCTTGTTTGAGCGATGGCTCGAGGCCGATCCTCGCGATCACTCGTCGTGGTACAACCTTGCTCGTTGCTACGCTGTAACGGGAGACAAGGCACGGGCGATCGATATGTTTGAACGGTCGGTCGATGCGGGACTTCGCGATTACGAGACGCCGCAGCGCCAAAAAGAATTTGACTCGATCCGTTCCGATCCCCGCTTCTTAGCAGCTCTTTTGCGGATGGAGGAACTCCTGAAAGAAGTGATCCCGGAAGGATTTATTCGACGCTTTGCACCCATGCGCTCAATGGGCTCCTATATTGTCATGCTTCCGCCGGACTATGACACAAGCGGAAGCGATTATCCTCTTTGCGTCATCCTCCATGGAAGTGGCTCGTCTGCATTAGCGCATGGCAAGATGTCGGACTGGTTGGGACGTGCGGGGGTTATCTATGTTGCGGTGCGAGCACCACATCCCCATTTAGGCGCATTCCTAGTAACGGGCAAACCCGGCTTCAGTGCGTGGCTGCCGGATCCAATTGAAGATGAGGATAGTTCACCGCTCCGCCTCTCGGTCTCAACCCAATATGTGGAGTGGATATTCGATGTTGTTCGTGAGGTGGAAAGGGAATTCCGCACGCGCAAGGGGAAAGTTTTCCTCTACGGCCATAGTCAGGGAGGGCAGTTCGCCACTCTATCTGCGCTGCTGCATCCTGAAAAAGTCGCTTCCTATCTCTCCTTTGCCGGCTCTTTTGCACCAGAAGAGATGGTTACGGAGAATCGTTTGGGACGGATGGTGGAGGAGGGCGTTCTGGTGTGGCTGATGCATGGCCGCGACGACCCGGTTGTTCCCATGGAAGCCTCGACAGCGCTGGCCGAGCGCTTCGAGGCCGCGGGAGTCCCGGTAACAATCCATTTGGCCGCAGCTGAGCACCTAATGAACGATGAGATTTTGAAAATCGGGCGACAATGGCTGGATGAAGTTGTAAAAGGGGAGTAAGTGATATCAGCCGTAGCCTTGTCACAATGAAGGAGGGACCGCAATGAGCAACAAAGCTACTATCATAGACCCCCTTGACGCGCGATGGGTTTGCCAAAACATCGCTGACTCGTTTGGCAGCACATACCTGACCTTGATCAGTATCATCCAGGGTGTGGCTCTAGGCATCTGGGCATTGAATCGATACCGAACACAGATGAAGCGTGGCTGTCGTTATTGACACTTGAGGGGGTAAAGGCAACGGGAATCCTCTACGGCAGGCCCTCGACCACCAAATCGCGAAAGACCGCGCGGCTGTTGCCGAATACCGCCAAGCCAACGAGGCCGTCCGTGAAAGTATCGTCCCGGAACTTCCCCAGCAGTTGGCCGTCCACGGCGACCTGAATCAGGCCTTGATCGCTCTCCACCGTGATCTTGTGCTGCGTTCGTCCGCTCTGTCCGGGCATGCTGGGGGTGCTGATCTGGGTCCATGGAGTGATCACGAATTCCCTGCCCTCCCAGAAGACATTCCTGACGATCGTGAACGCCATGGTCTTCCCCCTGTCAGAACTACTCAACAGCACGGCATAATAACCTCCTTCATTGAGGTGAAACACCATCCCTGCGGTCGT
>JAZFYO010000302.1:0-4700 GCA_036443615.1 Binatia bacterium
GATCGGGGTTTTCTACCTAAGCCGGCTGAAGAAAAGATTCAGGGACATGAAACTCGCCTTGACTGCGTACAACTGGGGGCCTACTAGGATCGGGTACAAATTAGCAGGGAAAAGGTCCGTCCCGACGAGATATGCAAAAAAGGTTCTCTCTGCCTCTCGCTTGTACAGCCAGAATTTACCGCAAAATCCTTAGCTTGCCGTCGAGAAGCACCCTAAAATCTTCCACCAGATTTCTTAAAATCCAGAGACGGATCTGCCAACCGCTATTCCTTAGATTCCAATAGTAGGTTTAGGTAGAAATCAATAAAGCTGTGGCACCCGGCCATTGGCCTGTGGTAAAGAAAACAGGCTCGCTTCTGCAAAGGTAAGTTATGAGCGATCAAAAAGAGTTGATCCTTACAGAACAGGCATTGGAGGAAATTTCGCGGCACGCGAGCGAAACTTTTCCTGAAGAATGCTGCGGGATAATCCTCAACAACGGAAGGACTGACGCGGTACGCCGTTGCGCCAATGTTCAGAATTCACTCCACGCCCTGGATCCAGAGACCTACCCCCGCGATGCTACCATCGCCTACGCCATGGACTTCAAGGAACTGGAATTGATCCTGCAAGAGGCCGAAAGCACTAACGCCACCATCAAGGCCTTCTATCATTCCCACCCCGGGCACGAGGCTTATTTCTCCGAAGAGGACAAGGGCTTTGCCACTCCATTTGGAGAGCCCACCTTCCCGGATAGTGCCCAGATTGTCATCTCCATCTATGACAGAGTTGTCAGGGAAATATGCGCTTTTGCTTGGATGCAGCAGAAGCAAGACTTTGTCCAGATTCCTCTCATAGCGGTGCCATCTGCATGAGACCCAAAAAACGCACCATCAATGTCCGCGGATTAAAATTACATTACGCAGAGTGGGGGGATCGGCAAGGAGAACCCTTCATTCTCCTCCATGGTTTCCTGGACCATTCTCGAAGCTGGGACCCCTTTGTTACAGCCATGGAGAAGATATCCAAGAGGCCCATATGGATCATCGCCCCGGATTGTCGTGGACATGGAGACAGCGGTTGGGTCGGAGCAGGGGGCTACTACCATTTTCCCGACTATGTTCTTGACCTGGACTGCTTAATTAATAACCTCGGAACGCCTTTCGTCACCCTGATGGGTCACTCCATGGGTGGGACCATTTCGTTTCTCTATGCAGGTACCTTCCCCAATCGGGTAAAGCAGCTCATCCTGGTTGAGGGTCTTGGTCCAGAAGGATTGACCCCCGCGAACGCGCCTCTCAAGATGGGAAAATGGCTTTCCGATATCAAGGCAATGGGACAGAAGAAAAACTCGAAGGACCTAACCCCTGAGCTAGCTGCAAAACGGCTGCGGCGGAGAAATCCCCGACTCAAAGCGCAAATGGCAATGCACCTGGCACACCATGGGACAAAAAAGCAGAGCAATGGGAATTGGGTTTGGAAGTTTGATCCTATTCACCGCACCACCTCCCCCCAACCGTTCTACGTTGAACAAGCCCTAAAATTCCTGAGCCGCATAGAATGCCCTGCCCTTGTTGTATGGGGGAAGGAAAGCAGCCACCCCTCCCAGCGTGACATGAAAGAACGTCTGGACGCACTGACTCACCGAACGGTGGCAGAAATCTCACGGGCTGGACACCTGGTCCATCATGAAAACCCCGAAGAGCTGGCGCAGGTGGTGGCAGACTTTCTCAATCGGAGGAAATGAGAAAAGGCTGTTGATCTGCACAATGAATCCTGGTAGGGTCGCAATGAAAGGTCAAGTCCGTGAATGGGGCAAAGAATCTGTATTTGCGGGTAGGAGAAGAGGTCTCTCATAACCATTATCACCAATGGGGGATTGGTGTAGTCGAAGAGGTAATGACCTCCTCTGTCCCCGGCGGAACCTGCCTGGTGCGGATTCGCTTCCAAGATGGGCGGCTACGCGTCTTCAATAACGATATGGACAATGAAGGATGCTGCTACTATTTCGGTGTTCGGCGCTATTGGTACTCATCCCGCAAGGTCAACGGGTCACGTGTTAAATGGCTAACCCAGTAAATATCAACCATGCTCTCAAAGGTTAAATTTATCTTTGCAGCACTGCTCCTATGTGCACTCCTATCTCCCTCCACTCTTTTTGCTGATGACTTTTTCGAGAAAGCTGGGGTGGGAGTCGGTGTAATTGTCGGCAACCTCATCTATGTGCCCGTGAAAGTCACCACCATGGTCTTTGCGGTGCCCCAGGGAGTTTTTTCCTGGCTCCTAACGGGGGGAAACGATCAACTCACCAAGCAGATTCTAGAAGACAACCTGGAAGGGCCTTACTTTATTTCCCCTGAGCTGGCAGAATTTGCCGTCGGAGAAAGACCCGACCTGCTTGACGATAACCCGTGAAACGCAGCCTCTTCCTCGAGGGAAGAGACCCCGTGCCATAGCAACCCGCCACCATCTTGCAAATAACCTTGCCGAGAATCTAAAGATTCAGCCCTAAGCTAATTCCTATTCTTCCGGAAAGCCCCTATCTTTTGCTTAGCATAGGGACACTGTGATAGAGAGGATTGGGAGATGCTGCAAGGCAAACGGCAATGAAACCAAGCTCTGCAAGGATAGTCACCGAGACATTAAAGAATAACGAGGTCCGGTTTATCACAGTACTCCCGGATGGCTGGATGTTCGAGGTATATGAGATGATCTCTAAGGATCCTCACTTCAAGGTGGTCCCTGTAACCCACGAAGCAGAAGGAGTCAATATCTGTGCAGGGGCTTGGTGTGGGGGAATGCGCTCTGCCATCATTATGGAGAACTCGGGTCTTCGGGCTGCCACAGAGGCCCTCGGGCGTCTCTATTGCTTCCCGGTGCTATTGCTAATGAGTTACCGCGGAGACATCGGTGATAGTGCATATTTTGGCCGACCCATAGGAAGGACGACCGAGCCTGTGCTGCAGGCCCTGGGCATCCCCTATCTCGTTGTCCGGAAAGAAGAAGATATCGAGCGTTCTATTCGCGACGCCACGCGGACAATAGACACAGCTCAGGGGGCCGTGGCACTTCTCTTCAGCGGAGAGACGGTAGGATGAAACGCATCGACTGCCTCAAGGCTCTGGCCTCACAAATCCAAGACGAATTAGTTGTCGTCACACTAGGTGTGACCAAGGCGGAATGGGATTTGATAAACCCCAGAGACGGGAACTGTTATCTTTCAGGAATGGGAAGCGCGGCATCATTTGGGCTGGGTCTTGCCTTAGCGCTACCTCATCGGAAGGTGATGGTTCTCGAATCCGACGGCAGCATGCTATTCGGTTTGAATGGTTTGGCTACACTGGCCGTGCAGAATCCAAAGAACCTTTCCATAATTGTCTTTGATAATGAGTGCTATGAATCTATTGGAGGCGCCCCAAGTCAAACCGCCTTCGGAGTGGATCTTGCAGCCATAGCAAGGGGAGCCGGGATTGCCAACGCGACCACGGCTAGGGACCTAAACCAATTTCAAAAGGGAACTGAGCAAGCGCTGAAGGGGGTTGGCCTATCCCTGGTGGTCGCAAAGATAGAGGCCTGGATTGTCGACGTCCCGGCCAAATATTTTCACCTACTCGACGCCCGAAACCGTTTTGTCCGCTACATAGAGCAATCGGAGAAAATTTCAGTTCTGCGTCCCTCTAAAATTCACAGGAGGGACCCCTCAAAGTGGAAGGCAAACTAAAACATTTGCGTTCTAAAACATATTCTCATAAGAACGGAGGAGGTTCTATAGAGAACAACAAAATCGGCGCAACCCCTTTTATAAAAAATTAAATTGTAGGATCTAAAAGGCCTTGGCAAGTTCAGTCAAAGTTGCTGCGCAGACTCAATAAAGAGCCAACTGAATTGGATCCATGTCTGAAACCCTTCCCTCCTAATATCACGGAAGCCTATCGAGCCCTGATGAAAACATGGCATCTAAATCATGATGAGAATAGGTCCGAAATGCAAGCATGGTTTCTGTGCTTTGGATGCTGTTAATCTTGCGCATATGATTGGTCACGGTGTCTGCCAGCTCATCATTTTCATTAACTCGAATAATGGCAACAAGATCATACCTGCCACTAACCGAGTAGACTTCTGATACGCCTTTCGTATCCACAAGAGCTTTAGCAATGTCGTTTACTTTATCACGCTCTACCTTTATTAAAACGATTGCATTAACCATTGTTAAATCTCCTTAAGAAAGAGACTTTCGAAATAGTAAAATCATAAGCACCCACACCCATTCAACGATTTCAACCAATAACGTGTCCTGTTAAATCTGTCAACGAGACGGTCATCTTTTAACTAGGGTGGTCGCCCTATTCCCTCACCACGACGGGTTAAAATCTCTCAATCGTTGTCTCTGTTTAAGGTGACACGATTGAGTTAACCATGCCTGCCATTCCCGCATTAGTGCTTAAGTCATAACTGTTCAGACCGGTTTAACCGTTTCGGGGTGGTTGAGCGCATGAAACACAATTCATACGTCGTTGAATTGCGTTTTGTCTCCAGCAGGTGTTAACGGGTGGTTAGGATCTGCCTCGTTTGCCCCGAACTGCCCAGGCACGAGCAATCAGATGGATCGACCCGTCCTCTGCAGAGGGCAGCATTGCTCGTATCCGCTCACGGAGCGCAGCACGGTCCACTTCACTCAATGACATCGTATAATCGGGCGCAGGAAATTGTCCCCCTAAAAA
>JAZFYO010000303.1:0-5234 GCA_036443615.1 Binatia bacterium
TGGCAAACCTCACGATGCGGTCGGTACTTCGCTTCATTGCAGTTTTCCTTATCACAGGGGAAAGGGCTGTCAATCAAGTTATATCGAACACGGGGTTTGAATCCCCGTGTTCGACCAATTGGGAGAGCTGCCGCTTCTCTCCCCTGTGGAGAATGGACCGCGACTCCACGGGGGAAACCCCATCGGCTTTGTGCCCGCCTCAAGAGGCGGGGTTAACCTCAAATCAACCTACGCATTCATTGCGCCTCAGCACTGCCTTGGCCGATTTGGGAACGTTCCTGAAATGAAAACGCAGATAGGGAGATCGGTTTCGTAGATCTTTTGGATGAAGTGGACCCAGTTGTTTTGTAGTCACACTACCCCAGCCACCAAAGTACGACCAAAATCACAATAAGAAGCCCGCCAACTACCCCACGACTTACTAGGACAATACGCGAACCTCCGGCAAGGTAGACTTTAATCCTCTTGTTGGCTTTGCGGGCTTCTATTTCATAATTCGTTGGCCGGCTCACTCTCGCTCCACACTAATCTTGCCTTCTCAAATCCATTTTCAACCTCATAATAATGTAACATAGAAACTTTATTTATTTGAACTTACTTGAGCGGGAAGCTATACCCGTCGAGGAGGTGCCACTATGGAAAGTTCAGTCTATCGACCGGACACCGTGAACAAACTGAGATTCGGGGTTGATGCAGCCTTTGCCATGCTGGCGGGTATGCAGCTTGATGTGTTCACGCCGCTGGGGGAAGGTTCCAAGACCGCCGAAGAGGTTGCCCGGGCCATTGGTGTAGGCCCTGGACGACTGCGGCTGCTTTTGTACGGTTTGGTCGTCGCAGGACTACTGACAGAGAAGGACGAGCGTTTTTCGAACACCCCCGAAGCCAATCAATTCCTGGTGAAGGGCTCTCCCTCGTACATGGGCAACATGCAGGCAGTCCTTACATCCTACAGATGGAAGGTCAACCTTAAAACTGCCGAATCTATTCGTACTGGAGTCCCACAGGCTAAACTCGATTTCTCCAACTCTCCGCAAGAGGAATTAGAAACGTTCCTTCGTAGAATCAACGTGCTTACAGTCGCAGCGGCGCATGCCCTGTTAGAAAAGTACGACTTCTCATCGACCAATAACCTGGCGGATGTGGGCAGTGGAGGTGCGGGGCTGGCCTTGACAATGACGAAGGCCTGCCCCGGCATGGAGGCGACTGCGATTGACCTTCCCCTGGTGACGCCGATTGCGGAAAAGATCGTGAAGGAGGAAGGTGCCGCAGACCGTGTCAAAGTCATGGCGGCGGATGTGGCGAGCGGCCCTTTGCCAGGTTCATATGATGCCGCGGTAATGAGGGGCTTGCTTCAAGTGCTGTCTCCGGAAGATGCGCGACGGGCAGTAAAGAACGTAAGTGCCGCCATGAAGCCTGGCGGCACGATATACATCATCGGCCAGATTCTCGATGACTCGCGTACCTCTCCTCGAGAGGCAGTGGGTTTCAATCTGACTTTCATCAATAGATTCGACACGGGTGAGTCCTATACGGAGCAAGAACACCGGGATTGGCTCAGCGAGGCAGGATTTGTGGACGTTAAGCATACGGACTTCTTGTTGGCTGACGAGCATGGTCTCATGACGGCTAGAAAGCGGAAGTAGCTGGGCAGGGCAAAACCGTAATCCCGAAAGCGGTTACCTCTAAGACAGTTCCCCGATCGTTTTTTTACTAAGCTGTTCAAATTTTTCCACACCTATATTCTTATACCTGCGAATGGATTGATCCCTTTTCCTAGATTTAACCACCAAATCTCTTGATCCAATCCCATTTTGGGAGATCAGGTCCTCGGTATTATCCATCATGGCAGGCAGCCGGTGCCGCCAAAGTCACGCTTTTTCTAAGTTCCTTTTTCAGGATTTTATCCCAGATTTATCGCACTCCCTCTCGATCGCATCGAGGAACAATGGCACGACTCTTGCTTCTAAAGGGCAAGAATTAATTAAAAAGGAGAGCAAAATGAAACTCCACCCCTCGCTCACAGCCTTTGTTCCAATTGGAGGCAGACCCATCAATGAAAAAGCCATGGGGTTAGAATTAGACCGAGACGCGGAAGTAATCGGATGGGTGCAGGAATTACGCAAAACCGAGAAATGGTTTGAAAGTGAGCGATTCCGCCATATTACGCGCCTCCACACACCGTATGAGGTAGTCTCGCTACGCGGTAGCGCACAGGAAGAGCATACGGTTGCCAAGCAGGCAGCGATAAAAATGTATGATTACCTGCAGCGGTTATTCAAAGAAAAAAAACAAGAAATAACTTACGGTCCTTATTCGCCAACAGGGGCAGTAAGAGCCGTGATGGAAGGGATCAAAATTCTTTATCTGGGCGGATGGGCAACTTCGGCCAGAGGCTCCGATTCTGAGGACCCCGGTGCCGATTTAGCAAATTACGCATTAGATCGCGTTCCTAAAGAAGGCGAGTCATGGGTGCGTGCGCTGCTTCACCAGGATGAAGTCCAAAAATCAAATCGAATGAGAATGACTTCAGCGCAAAGAAAAAAGAGCCCGTCCATTGATTTCAGCCCGCCGCTTATCATTCCGGATGGGGATACCGGTCATGGGGGCGAGCATCATATCAGGAACCTCGTTAAAAAGTTCGTAGAAAGCAAAATTGGCGCAGTCCATATAGAGGATCAAAGGGCGGGCTCCAAAGTGTGCGGACATCAGGGTCAAAAAGTCCTGGTCTCCTCTGCGGAAATGATCACAAGGCTCAATGCGGCGAGGGTGCAATTCGACATTATGGGTGTAGAAGGCGTTGTTGTTGCGAGAACCGATTCCAACGACGCGACAGCCATCGATAGCATTGATGACGAGCGGGATCACCAGTTTGTCTATGGGGCTACGAATCAGAATTCCGTGCCTTTCAAAAATGTCAGCCTAGCCGTGATCAGGACATTTTACGAGCAGGGATTTAAAGAAATTAACGGACATCTGCTCTACAAAATTTCAGAGAGAGCCTATGGGAAAGCCAAGGAATGGCTGAGCCGAGAACGTCTAACAACTCTCATTGATGAAGGAATCTCGAGAGTTCACAAGGGGATGGCGTCCTTGGAGAAACCTCGCCAACAGGCACGGCGTAAAGGAAGAGGCCATAAGGATGCATGTGATGAACTCGCCGCCCTCGAGGTATGGATCAAAAAGATTACAGAAGAAACCGTAGACAATGTTTTAGCAGGGATCCGCCAGGCATGGGTGGACAAAGCAGGGCTTAAAACCTACGCCGACGCGGTTGCGGAGGTGATGCAAGCACGAATGAACAGCGGCGTAAATTTGCCCATGACAATCGGTCAGTGGAAAACGTTTGCCAAGAATGTTTCGAATGACGAGACTCGGGAGCAAGCGAAGTCAATGGGAATTGATATCTTTTGGAGTTGGGACTTACCCAGGACGGCGGAAGGTTTTTACCAGATTACAGGTGGCCGCGAAATGGCCGTTGCAAGGGGACTTGCATTGGCGCCCTTCGCCGATCTGCTCTGGAGGGAGACGGCCAGACCCGATCTTGAAGATGACAGAGCCTGGGCCAGTTCCATCCATGAGGATCTTCCCCACATGATGTTGGCTTACAATTTGTCGCCGTCTTGGAACTGGGATGCCTGGGGATTTACAGATGAGCAGATCGGGAATTTTGCCGATAGATTGGGAAAAATGGGATACGTCTTTAATTTTATTACCTACGCGGGACATCAAACCGAGGCGTTGATGAATGGTCGCTTGGCACGAGCATTAAACGAGGAAGGGGTGCTTGGGTTTGTCCGATTGATCCAACGGGCACTCCGACTTGCAAATGATCCTGCGCAGTATCCTCAAACATTTGTTGGGGGGCCTTGGGCGGATCGGTTCCGACGTTCGGCTCGAGGACCTTCTCTAACCACCTCTTCCATGGGTGGAAAGTCAACAGAAGTACAGCATAGAAAGTTGATAGATGTGCCCACGAGCGTGCTTGAAAGGTGGCTCCGTATGTGGGCCCGGCATTGGAGCGAGCAAGGCCTGTACGACAAGGGGGATTTGAGTGTTGAACTCAAAGAGAGATGGGCTGGATCAGAGGAAATGATGTTAAATGTTTTTGACGAGGCGAGCGATAAGATCGCTGAGCTCATTTTTAGGGTCGATAAAGACAGGGAAGGGAGAAAATTCCTAGCAGTCAAGGATCAAAATACAGTTCAACAATTCCGCTCCAAGCGCTTGATGACATTGATGCATTTCTTTCTCCTCCATCGTTATAGGACGGATCTTGTGCACTATGTTGCCCCAACGGAGGACAACCGAAAATCGGTCCAGCACATGATGCAATATGGCGTTTTTAGAAAAGCCCGGACCGATGATCCCAACGTCATAGCAATTGGAGTCAATAACTCTCGGGCGCATCGAATTTTTGCGAACGACCGTTCGGTTAAGAGATTTATTGCAAGACCATCTAAACGATAAGAAATGCCTTCAAAGCAACTCTTATTTTTTCCCAGGACGCAACCGAACGACGAATAGCAGGGTTGCCGCGGATGGGTAAAGGGATCTAAAAAGACATATGTCCGCAATCGAGAGTCAGCAACAATGCGCCAACTAACTGATAGCAGACATGGCGATCAAGTTCCCATTTTATAAAAGCGGGTTCCGTTGTCTGAGAGGATCTTTCGCTTCGCTGAGGCCGAGAGGTCCTTGCGCGCCTCGAACTTGCGAATAGCATTTGCCAGATCCGGCTCATGCGGATAGTCCGTAGCATAGAGAATCTGGTCCTCCCCTACTCGCTCAATCGCATCGGGGAGCATCTTTTCCCAAAGCTCTGCATGATAATAGATCTGCCCTCCGCTCATATACTTGCTCGGCTTCATTTTGAGCAGAGGGGCCTGGGGACTTCGATGTCCATACTCCATGTCGAGGCTATCCATACGAAAGGGTATCCACTGACACCCCTCTTCCAAGGAAGCTATCTTGAGTTTTGGTTATCGTTCCAGGACCCCCTCTAGGACAATGCTCGTTAGGTGGATCATCTGGAGAAAGGGATGGGAGAGCGTGCGGACCTCAATTAAGGTTCGAAAAAAGTCCAACCCCAATCCCCTTGAGGGGGCCCCGTGGATAGCTAATGGACAGCCTAGACTCTGGGCCTCGCTATAAAGGGGATCAAAGTAGGTATCCCCCAGCGGCTTGTCGAAACCTGCCGGGGCCAGGATTCCCCCATGCATCTTTAGGTCTTTCAC
>JAZFYO010000304.1:0-14683 GCA_036443615.1 Binatia bacterium
GGAAACGAGCCTTTTCCCGCGGGCAATGGAACTATGCCTTGAAGGCCCCACCCTATCCTGCCCCAGGGTACTTACTCCTCAGGTCTGGGCCTGACGGAACCTCTACGTTCAGGTGCCCGCGGCCTTCAGTCTCGTTCCCCTCGGAGCAGTATTTGTGGGCGACGGGGGCTGCTCCGAAACAGGGAGACATCCGATCTAAATGCTCTCATAAAGAGAGAAGGTTGGATTAAGTAATCGAAAACAGATAGGCAGAGGCCCTTTGGCTCTCGCTGAGGGGCAGGCCCCCTCGGCATACTCTGAATCCAGACTCCTCGAGGGTGAAAGCCTTCCGGCCTTCCTCCCTCTCGGAGGAGTCTTTTTGTTTGTCGCCGTCTCCCGACAAACAAAAAATGCCCCCTCGGCGTCCTCAGCGCCCCCACGGTGAATCAAGTTATATCGAACACGGGGTTTGAATACCCGTGTTCGACCAATGGGGAGAGCTGCCACTTCTCCCCCCCTGTGGAGTAATGGACCGCGACTCCACGGGGGAAACCCCATCGGCTTTGTGCCCGCCTCAAGAGGCGGGGTTTACATTGAGTTAAGCAATAACCGCATAGACGTTGAGTCTGCAGAGAATTTCTCTTTTGTTAAGCGATCCCATTTTAACCGCCTGCACTGCAGGCTGTTGGGTAGAGCAGCAGGATGCCCGTAGTGCCATTAGTCTGCCCCTTTCCTCTTTGCGAGTTGACCAGTTGTCTGGTAGGTTTTTCCCAGGTGCAAGGTCATGATCCGCTTGTGCGCGAACAGCGAATTTGAGCAGATCTACACGATCATCAATGAGGCAGCCCGGGCTTATCAAGGGGTGATTCCCGCAGATCGGTTAAAAGAACCATACATGTCCAGCGACGAACTTCGACTTGAAATTGATAGGGGTGTTAAATTCTGGGGGTTTGAAGAGGACGGCAATCTAGTTGGCGTGATGGGTATTCAGCATGTTCAAGATGTCACACTCATCAGACACGCCTACGTCCGCTCGGTCAAGCAAAATAAGGGAATAGGGGGGAGCTTGCTGTCCTCTTTCCGCCAGAAGACAACTCACCCGATATTAGTCGGCACCTGGTCCGACGCCGTTTGGGCAATCCGATTTTATAAACGCCACGGGTTCCGGCTGGTGTCCCAGGAGGAAAAAGACCGGTTGCTGAAGAAATACTGGTCAGTGCCAGATCGTCAGATCGAAACCTCCGTTGTCCTTGCGGACGAGAAGTGGTTTAATGTCTCCTAATAGGGAGTGAACAGCGCCCGGCCCTGATAATGCGGCTCGGGCCATCTGCCAGCCAAAAGCCCTTGGCATCTCGAAAACGGCCAAAATTGTGGTTCCTGCAATAAGATGAAAAACGGCGGAAAAAGCTATTTCGACCCTATGGTCTTGGCTCGCCTGTCCAACCTTTACCTAAAGGCGCGCTGGGTTGTGGAGGGGACTATGTCCGGCATTCACCGCAGCCGTTCCAAGGGTTTCAGTGTGGAGTTCGAGGCGCATCGAGAATACTCCCCCGGAGACGAGATCCGCCGCATCGATTGGAAGGCCCTGGGAAAATTCGACAAATATTTCATCAAAGAGACCGAAGACGAAACCAACCTCAGGGCCCACCTCATCCTAGACGTTAGCGCCTCCATGGATTACTCCTCCAATGGGATCTCCAAGTTCGCCTATGGCTCTATCCTCACCGCCTCCCTGGCTTACCTGATCCTCAAACAGCAGGATGCCGTCGGACTCGTAACCTTCTCGGACCGGATCGAATCATTCATTCCAGCCAAGGCCAAACGAGGATACCTGATAGAGCTCCTCAATGCCCTTGAGGGTCAAACGCCCTCAGGAGAGACCGCATTGGGAAAGATTCTCCAAGAGATTGCGGGGAAGATAAACCGCCGCGGGCTGGTCATACTCGTCTCGGATCTCTTGGACGAACCGGAGGAGATCCTCGAGGGCCTGCGTCTCTTTCGATTCAAAGGAAACGATGTCATTGTCTTTCACCTCATGGATGCCGCCGAGCTGGACCTCCCCTTTGAGGGGAACATCCTATTTGAAGACATGGAGGAAACTCGCCTTAGGGTCACTGCTGATCCCCAAGCCATCCGTCAGGTCTATCGTAAGGTCGTAGAAGAGTATACCAATCACCTGCGCAAACAATGCCAAGAGAAGTCCATCGACTATAATCTCCTCTCGACTGCAACTCCTCTAGACCACGCCCTGGTGAGCTATTTGAGCTGGAGAGGATAACCACCGCATGCCCTTTAATTTTCTTCAACCGATTTTTCTCTACGGGCTGGTTGCAATCTCGATTCCCCTGCTAATTCATCTCTTGAACCGCCGCAGGCTGAAAACAATCCGCTTCCCGGCGGTACGTTTTATCCTCCTTTCTCAAAAACGCATCAAGCGAAATTTCCGCCTGCGCCACTGGCTCATCTTGGCCCTCAGAACTTGCGCCGTCCTCATCCTGATTCTGATCCTGGCCCATCCCTTTTATCAGAGCGGAGTCGGGCTTTTCGCAGGGGGTGCCCCTCTGTCTTCAGTGATCGTTCTGGACAATTCACTGAGCATGAAATTGAAACAGGAGGGCGAAGACTACAGTCAGGCAAAGGAGGCAGCGCGAGTGCTCATCTCCTCTCTAAGAGAGGCGGACCAGGCAGCCTTGATCCCAACCAACGCGCTGGATGGGCAGCGGATCCGCATTAAAGGAGATAAGAAGACCCTTCTCAGAGGGCTGGATGACATCCCAGTTTCAGCAGGAACGGCCGATTTTTCATTCGCCCTCCGCAAGGCCTATGAGCTTTTAAAAGAGCCCTCAGGACAAAAGGCAATCTGGCTAATAACGGATATGGCCCAGACCGGGTGGAATCTCCTCTCCCTGTCATCTATGGGAGAGTACGATCCGCAAATCCCGTTAAAGATCATCAAGGTCGGGAAAAATGGGGGGCACCCAAATGCTACGATCAAAGAGATAAAGATCCAGGAACAAGGAGTTGCGGTGGGTCTACCCATTCACCTCGATGCCGTCATTGTCAACTTCAGCAATGAGGAGATCAAAGACGTGCTCGTGCAACTCTACCTAAAGGACAAGAAGAAGGAGCAGAGGTTAGTCTCTCTATCCCCGAAAGAAGAGTTGACGGTGGGATTCGACTTTAGCCCGGAAGAGCCCGGAAGCACCACCGGCTATGTGGAGCTCAAGAAGACCGGGGTTGTGGGAAACCCCATAGTTTATTTTACGATCCATGCCCGGGAGAAACTCAAGGTCCTGATCGTGGATGGGGATCCACGGACCTCCCTGGTTCAGAGCGAGACCTTCTTCCTTACAAGGGCCCTCAACCCTGGAGGGAGCAAAGACTCCTCGTTCTTCCTCCCAACGGTCATTATCCCTGAGTCCCTTAACTCCGTCTCCCTAAAATCTTACCAGGCCATCATATTTTGTAATGTGGCGGTGATCCCTGATGCGATTCTTCCCAGGCTGAGGGATTACCTCCTTCGAGGAGGAGGATTATTTCTTTTCCTCGGCGACCGTGTCCGGGTCGATGATTACAACCGCAAGCTCTTTAAGGCACCCCCTCCTATCCTGCCAGGTCGTCTCGGAGATAAAAGGGTCCTCCTTGGGTCGAAAGGAGAAGAGATCGGCACGATAGATGCGACGCATCCTGCCCTAAAGCCGCTTGCCGGAAAGTTCTTAGAGACCTCCCTTAAATCGGCCAAGGTGAATGGCTATTTCCGCACCCGCACCTCAGGTGCCTCAGCCCTTTTGACATTAGCCAACGGTGATCCGCTCCTGGTCGAAAAAAAGGTAGGTCCAGGCCGAGTCCTCCTCTTCACGACAGCGGCCGACCTCGAATGGAGCGACCTTCCGTTCAAGACCGTGTACCTACCTCTAATGCAGGCCCTGGTGAGTTACCTTTCAGGGAATAAACGGGGATCAGCAGACACCGGAACGACCGCCGGAGCCGCCAGGTCGTTCTCTTTTCCGTCATCCTATGCCGGAAAAAGTATCAGAATCATCAAACCCGATGACACAAAGAGGGAGACAAAACTTCTTGCGGACGGAGAGAGGGCCTCGGCGGCTTTTCAGGAAAACAACCTGGCGGGCATCTATCGTCTCTCTCTTCGAGGTCGCTCACAGGGCCAGCTGCCTGTGCCAGCGCTTTACGCAGTCAACCCCCCCTTCCTCGAATCCAGACTCACAGAAATTTCCGCTGATGAGCTACAATCCAAACTCGACCCAATCGACTTCGAAATTATCCCTCCAGACTCACTCAAACAGGGAGGAACAAGGATGGATCTCTCCATCCCGCTTTTGATTCTCTTGATCGCAATTCTGGCCTCGGAGGGCTGGCTATCCCAGCGCATCAATGAATAGAAGAGATTTCATCCGAATGCTCTTACATGTCCTCCTGGTGGGAGCAGGGCTTGGGCACAAGAAGCTCTACGCCAGTCATCCAAAAGAGAAAGAGCGTTCTCTTCCCTTCGTCTTTGCTCAAATCAAGTACCGCGGAGGAGATTGGAATCCACGCCCCTTGTCCGTCGGCCCCTTGATGGCGGAGGTGGTGCGGCGAACAAGCATCGAAGCGGAACATGTCCGACACGAGATCACACTAACAGACCCGAATCTATTCTCCTATCCGTTCCTATATATATCCGGAAAATATGACTTCGAGCCCTTCTCGCCAGAGGAAATTGAAAGATTGAGGCGCTTCATTTCATACGGAGGTTTCCTGCTTGCCGACGATGCCCTGGGCCAGCCGGGCTACGGCTTTGATAAAAGCCTCCGCAGAGAGATGAAAAGGATCTTTCCCGACAGGGAGTTAAAGCGGCTACCCTCGGGCCATGCGATAATGCGCAGTTACTATCTCCTTAGAAAAATCGGTGGCAGAAGAATGGTTCATCCATACCTGGAGGGCATCGGAATCGGAAACATCACACCGTTCATTTACTGCCATAATGATCTCGGCGGAGCCTGGGAGAGAGACGAGCTGGGCAATTGGGTATCCCCATGCACTCCAGGGGGTGAAGAGCAGAGGAGGGACGCCTTCCACCTTGGGATTAACCTCATTCTCTACTCGATGACAGGAAACTATAAGGAAGACCTAATCCACATTCCCTTTATCCTTAAGAGACTCGCGCAATAAGATGGACGACATGAACCAATTCTTCTTCATGGGTGGCATTCCCTGGTGGGCGGCGACACTCATTGCCCTGGGAGCAGTCGCCCTCTTGATTTACCAATTCCGTAGCCTAAGGCAGCGTCTTAGCATAGGACAGAGCGCCCTGTTAATCCTGCTCCGAGGCAGCGTTTACAGCTTGCTCATCCTGTTCCTCCAGGGTCCTGTCCTGGTGGAGCAGAGCATATCGAAGTTACGCCGCCCACTAATTCTCCTCCTAGACACCTCACAAAGCATGGCCCTTCCATCGAGCCAAAACGGAAATCTCAAGAAGAGTCGAATAGACCTGATGAAGGAGAAACTGCTAGGGGGCGGAAAATCTCTTATCGATAGACTGGCGCGAGACTACGACCTGAGGTTGTACAAGTTTGACACGAAATTAGTGCCCATAGGAGCGGCCTCTCTAAATGGACTCGGGGCTCACGGGAAGGGCACTAATCTCCTTGAGGCACTCAAGGAAGCTGAGCAAAACACAGGAGACGCCGCCGGCATCATCCTCCTGAGCGATGGGATCGCCAACGGGACCAAGGAGCCTGCAGGGTCCTATTCTTTTAGCCTGCCGATATTTTCAGTCGCTGTTGGTGAAACCGAAGGATTCACCGATCTCCGCATCGCGGATCTCCTTGCCCCTGAGTTGGCCTTTCGAGGAAGGAAGCTCAAACTTAATTTCACCGTTAAGGCGTACGGCCTTGCCGGGAGAACGGTCCCCCTCTATTTCACCCGTGGTAGAAACTTGATCTCCACCCGCTCCATCACTATCGATCGTGACCCCTTTGAGCAACAGTTGACCTTTTCCTATACCCCTAAGGAGATCGGTCCTCACAGCTTCTCCCTAAGCCTTCCTCTCCAGACGGGAGAACAGATAACCCAAAATAATAAGAAGGAATTCAAAGTAGACGTGCAACGGGACAAAATTCGTGTCTTAACCCTTTCCGGCTCCCCTTCCTGGAACTACCGCTTTTTGCGCCTGGCCCTAAAGCAGGACCCATTCATCGACCTCGTTTCCTTCGTCTTTCTGAGGACCCCCACTGACAGCGTCGATGTTCCCGAAAACCAGCTGAGCTTGATCCCCTTTCCGATCGATGTGATCTTCATGGAGGAGCTTAAGAACTTTGACCTTGTGATCTTCGACAATCTTTCCTATCGTTCCTACTTCAGCACTCGCTATCTGGAAAAGGTCCGGGATTTTATTCGAGATGGCGGGGGGCTCGCCATGCTAGGAGGAGTGAACTCGTTCGCCAGCGGAGGATACTGGGAAAGCCCGCTCAGCGAGATCCTGCCAGTGGAGCTGGACGGAAACGGAAAATATGAAACAGGAACTCACTTCCGCCCTGTCCTGGAACCCGCAGGTCAAGCCCATCCCATTACTCGCATCTTTCCCGATCCACGAGCCAACCAAGAGGCCTGGAAGAAGATGCCCCCACTGACCACCTTGAACCGAGTCGTCCGATCCAAAGGAGAAATGCTCCTCTCGGCGGCGCCTAGCGGCATGAGCAGAGGATGGCCATTATTGAGCGTGGGAAAATTCGGTAAAGGAAGGACCCTGTCCTTCATGAGCGATGATTTCTGGCGCTGGAACTTCATTGCCATGGGAAGGAAAGAGAGCTCCCAAGGTCATCAGAAGCTTATCCGTCAGGCAGTACGCTGGCTCACCCAGGAACCCTCGTTTGAGCAGGTACGAATTATCTCGATCGGTGGAACCAGGAGACCCGGAGAGAAGATGGAGTTCCGTGTTAGGGCCTTGAAGGACGATTTCACCCCTACTTCCCACGCCAATCTTCGACTCCGGATCATAGGCCCTGATGGGGAGCGAATCCCGCTCGAGGTCGTGCCGGAATCTGTGGAGGGAGAATACAGCGCAGAGTTTACCCCGACCAAAGAAGGCTCATACGAGCTTCAAGCGGCGGCCGAGCTGTCAGGCGATCTCTTGGGCAAGGACCAAAAAAATTTCCTGGTTACCCTTGTCCATGAGGAAATAGAGGACGGAAGGCCTCAGGTGGATCTCTTCAAGAAGCTTGCAGAGCTGACCCAGGGGGAGTATATACCGCTCTCCCAATGGAATGAGAAAAGCTTGGAGCGCATCGTAGACAAACTAGAACGGCTTAGCCCTTCCCAGATTGGCGAAAGACGGGAGATTCCATTATCGAGCACCCCCTGGCCTGTGGCTCTCATCTTGCTGCTGCTGGGAATCGAATGGTGGCTGCGGCGAAGCTGGGGGTTCGTCTAGCACATGAGTAGCGAGCAATGAGACGTGGTAAGCTAAAGAGCTTCGTGCACCATCTGCTGATCATAGTGGCATTTCTGATCTTGCCCCGTGAGGTCTCTGGTTTCTGTCACGAGATCGAATTAGTCAAGAAAACGGTGAAATCCGACCTGGTGTCAAGGCCCACCTCTACTCTTTGGCAAGTCACCGATCGTTCAATGCTCTTCACTCCCTTGGCGGCCAAGAGCGACGGGGACTCTGTTCATATAAAATGGTTCGGACATGCCACATTTCAAATCACCTCATCAAACGGGACCCGTATCCTCACGGATCCCCATATAAGGGATTATTTACCCGTGCCCACCCTGCCCCAGCACATCGTTACCACGAGTCACAACCATGCCCCTCACAGCAATATCTGGATGGCCAGGGGCAATCCTGTAATCCTTGAAGGATTATCCCAACTGGATGATGACTGGAACGTCATCCATAGAAACATCAAGGATGTCTCCGTCTACACGGTCCCGGCCTATCATGACAAAAGCCAAGGTCTCCAGAGAGGAAAGAACGCTATCTTCGTCTTCCGCGTGAATGACATCTGCATTGCCCACTTGGGTGATCTGGGGCACTACCTGACCCCTTCTCAGCTGAAAATGCTGGGAAAGATTGATATCCTGCTCGTCCCCATAGGAGGCGGGAGATACACGGTCCCGACCGACGAGGCACAAGAAGTCACCAAACAGGTCAAACCTCGAATCGCCATTCCAATGCACTACTGGTGGGAAGGTGGAGGGGAAGAGTTCTCCGCGGGTTTCCTACGTGTCAGGATAATCAAAGGCAACACCCTCAAGATCTCCAAGAAGCAACTCCCCAAGCAGACAGAGATTGTTATCCTCTCCTGGGACAACGATTGACACCTGCCGCTAGAATAAGAGGGCTACCTCCGCTTCTGCCACAAAATCCTCCACGCTCCTCGATCACGTAACTGCCGCGAGGTCACAAAACTCCGCCTCGCCCTCAAATCCCTCATTTCCCAACAAAAAAAAGTCTGCTCCCCGAGCTTTTAAGCGATAAGTTTCCACACGCAAGTACCCCTTTATTCTCCTAATAGATCACTGGAGTGGAAACCTTGAAAAAAACAGTGAGGTGGAGCTTGTCTTTTCAGGACGGAAGGCGATATTAGACAGAATAGCCCTTCTGTCCAATTTGAAGCAAGCGCGACCAGGTAGTATCGTGGCGGGGTTACAACCTAAGCTTGGATATACTGACAAAAGCTGCAGTGTTTGCAGGTTTTTAAGGGTTGGGATTTTCCTTACTAAGTTTTCGGAATCGCATTAAATTCGCTCGAAATACTGGCAGGTTAATCAACGTGATATACTGACATAGGTCCGTAATATGCTGAGCAGCAAATTACTAGTTAGGCAGATACGGAGAAAAATATGGATATTGAAAAACTCCAAGAATTCTTTTTCTGGTGCATGCTGGTCAATATTGGGATATATGCTTTCACTGCCACTGCGGCATTGGCGTTGCGCGATTTCATCTGCAAGATACTAGCAAAAATGTTCGGGCTAAGCGAAGAGACAATTCGTAAATCTATCTACATGTATATAACCATTTATAAATTATTAATAACTTTTTTCAACTTTGTTCCTTGGGTTGTCATACTAATAATTAAATAAGCGGTTGGCCAAGGACGCTAATAGTAATCCGGCGAATCTGCCTAACAATGTGCTGCACCTGACAGGCTTACAGCTTCGCTGTTGCGCCTGCAGGTGAGCTTGACCGTTAGACAGAACAACTGTTCTGTCAAATTCTCCGCAAATATAGCGCGCTCCCCGGGTAGTGTCCTAATTAGATTTTTCTTAAGGGCGAAAGTAGCGTAATGGATGAGGTCATCAAATGTCCATGGTGTGGACGGAAAGAGATTTTAAAGAAGAAAAGAGCAGTAAGACGAAGGCCAGGGTCTAAGCTTTATTTTATTCACCATGAATGCTATTCAGGGCATCGGTTCCACAGCTCCTACTCTCGCCCAGGCGGACTGCTAAAATGCGACTGCCCAAATTAGAACACTACCCACCGTCGTCGTTAGACAGAATAACTGTTCTGTCTAATTTATTGAACCGACCTCGGTAAACCTTGGCGGCTCATCAACATCGTTAGGTTTCCAAGAATCGTTCGCAGGGTCATCCCCCCCCCCCCCGGCTTCCTCTAAGCCTCCACTTTTCTCAATAGAGCCCTAGGGCAGTTGACCTCCGTAGTGTTTTGAGATAATCGAATCCAGACCAACTAACAAGAGATGAGGAGGCCCGAGCTATGAAAGCCATCCGTGTCCATCAGTGTGGAGGACCCGAGGTCCTGAAATACGAAGAGGTCCCCCTGCCCGAGCCAGGTGCAGGTGAGGCACGGGTCAAGCTTGAGGCCATAGGACTCAACTTCATTGATACCTATCAGCGCTCTGGTATTTACCCTCTCAAGCTGCCGTTCTCCCCGGGGATGGAGGGAGCCGGGGTCGTGGATACCATCGGAGAAAAGGTCACAGAGGTTAAAAAAGGCGCCCGTGTAGCATACGCAATGGTGCCGGGTTCGTACGCGGAATATGTCGTCGTGCCTTCGCCGAGGCTGGTTCAACTGCCCCAGAACCTCGACATACGCTCGGCCGCAGCTGTCCTGCTCCAGGGGATGACAGCCCACTTTCTGACCCAGACTACCTTTCCGCTTAAGAAGGGCGTTACTGCCCTTGTCCACGCAGCTGCCGGTGGGGTTGGACAGCTCCTTATTCAAATAGCCAAGCGCAGCGGCGCGACGGTCTTCGGTACGGTCTCTACCGAGGAAAAAGCCCGACTGGCCAAGGATGCCGGCGCCGATGAGGTCATCTTCTACACCAAAGCTGATTTTTTGGCGGAGGTGAAGAAACTCACCGACGGCAAGGGGGTGGATGTGGTCTATGATTCCGTTGGCCAGAGCACCTTTGACAAGAGCCTGGATTGCTTGAGGCCACGAGGATACCTGGTGTTGTTCGGACAGTCCAGCGGACCTGTCCCCCCATTCAACATAGCTACCCTGGGAGCAAAGGGATCGCTCTTTGTAACGCGGCCATCCCTAGCGCATCATGGGGTCCAGCGGGAAGAGCTACTCCAGAGGTCCGGAGACCTTTTTAAGTGGCTCGCAGCGGGAGAATTAAAACTTCGTATCGACAAGACGTTCCCTTTGTCTGAGGCAGCCGAGGCCCACAGACAGCTGGAAGGCCGAAAGACCTCAGGCAAGGTCCTGCTGATCCCTTGAAGGCGTCGAACCACAAATCAGGATAGGGAGGGTAAATGCAAAAAGACGATTCTTTGAAAATGAAACTCTTAGGCCATAACACCCTCGGGGGTTTCGGTGGCATCGGCGAGGGCATGTCCATACAGAAGGTCAAAGATGGACGCCGCATCATGTGGTTGGCCCATGAAGGCCCGCCAAAGAATTTCACCGGCGTGGATGTTACCGACCCGCGCAAGCCGAGCGTCGTCGTGCAAACCGAGCTGCCCCACAAAAGCGTCCGCTCCAATTCCCTCGAGTCGGTCGGCGACATCATGGCGGTAGCCTACCAGACCCTGGGTAAGGGCGGCCTGGGCGACCCCGGCTTTGGCATGGATCCGGCCGGCATCGAGCTATTTGATATCAGCGAACCGGAGAACCCCAGGTCGATCTCGTTCTTCAATTGCGCTGGGCCAATGTCAATGGGCGTCCACCAGCTCTGGTTCGTGGACGGCGAATACATCCATTTTTCCGGCGGCGCGGAGGACTTCACCCCCAGCAACCCCAAAGACTCACAGATCTACCGCTGCATCAATGTGCGTAACCCGTCGAAGCCGGTGGAAGTCGGACGCTGGTGGCTGCCGGGAACCCGCGAAGGCGACACCGAACTGCCGCCACCAAGGCATCCACAGTTCGACAAGGGGTTTCGAGCACACAACACCAATGTCTACCCGGAACGTCCGGACCGGGTCTATCTCGGTTACCTCGACGGCGGCACCTTCATCCTAGATATCTCCGACAAAGCCCACCCGAAGATGGTGAGCCGGTGGAATCCACACCCCCCCTTTCCAGGCTTCACCCACACAGTCCTGCCCCTATTCGGCCGGGATCTGCTGATCGTCACCGACGAGTGCGTCACCAACGGGGCCAAGGATTGGCCGAAGCTGACCTGGGTCGTCGACGCGAGAAACGAACAGAACCTGGTCCCGATCAGCACCCTGCCCATGCCTCCCTTGGAGGAGTTCAGTAAACGCGGCGGGCGGTATGGCTCGCATAACCTGCACGAGAACCGCCCCGGTCATACGTTCAAGTCCAACACCACTGTTTTCGCGACCTTCTTCAATGCGGGCGTGCGAGTGTTCGACACTTCGAACCCGTACCGCCCCGAGGAGATCGCCTATTTCATCCCGGCGGCCCCGGAGGGTTCGCGGTCCGGTGTGGCGGAGATCAATGACGTGTACGTGGACGAGAACCAGATCGTCTACGCCGTTGATCGCTTCGCGGGTGGGTTATATACGCTTGAGATGGAGGTCGATATCTAGAGAACAGATCGGACCGAAAGTAAACCCCTTGCAGGGAGTTCAGAATATTCATCCTTGCGCTCACTCACGGGGCGTTCTGTCGTTCGACCTGGTATTCGACCCCTAGGCTCAAATCCGAGGGGAGGCTACCTCCGGCCCGAGCTCATGTCGAGAGCTGGACAAGTGGTACAGTGTAAAGGGAATTAGTCAATTTTCCCGGCTATTCTTACTGATGGCAGGCTAAGATTTATCGGTGCCACCTACCCAGCCGACGCGTGATATATCCATCTGCTGGTTGTCGGGTCCCACACACCTGTACTCGTAATAATACTGTGGATTGGAAGGGTCTGTAAGATTAATAGACTGCCGATTTTTGATGGGGTTCGCTCCAAGCTGCTCGACTTTGTCTGCAGTTGAGTCGACGTCCTCCACCTGGAAGCCAAAATGGTCTACACCGAGCTTGAATTTATCACCATCCTTCTCCGGTTGGTATTTTAAGATGGCAAAGTTAATGTCACCGTCCGAAAGATAAATACCGGTTGTGCCTAGGCCGACCTGCTTCAGGCCAAAGGCCTCTTTGTAGAATGCCGCTGTCTTTTCAACATCCCAGGCCCTTAATGAGATGTGTTTAATCTTGGCCATAGATACCTCCTCACGTGAGCTTAACGGATAATGTCTTTCAATGCGTCAATGAATTCTCGCAAATTATCTTATATACCAAATATTATCCGTAGACAAGTTAGAGTTTCAGCATTCGATCTGGCACTGGTAACAATAAATATTCATCTCTGCCTTCTATTAGGGTTTGGAATTTATGACAACGATACCCCTATAGGGTCTTGACAAGTTGATAGTCTTCAGGGGAAGATACCCTCCCCTCAGGATCGATCTTGAGGTAAAAAACCACATTATTTTTCAAATAGAAAGGAGATAGCCATGCAAAGACCGTTAAAGAGAAGGGACTTTCTCAAAGGCCTGGGGTTAGGAGTGGGGGCATTTACCCTAGGAGGCCCCCAATGGGTTTTTGCACAGAAGAGGAAATTATTCGTAGCGGCGCCTTCCCCGGCACGATCCATCTTTAATCTACCCCAATACTACGCCGCGGAGAAGATTCTACCTGAGATGGGCATCAACCTTCAGGTAAAAACGTTTAGAGGGTTCGTTCCTTCCTTCGCCGGCTTGATGAAAGGAGAGGTCCAATACGCTTATCAGACCTTACCGGCACTCACTCGAGCCATCAAAGAGAATTTCGCAGTAAAGGGATTTCTCGGGTACGCTCAGCAGTTTGTGTTCTACATGGTTGCTCCTCCTGAGATCAAGACTCTCGACGCGCTGATTTCGAGGATTAAAGAAAAGGCTAAGAGCGGCAATAAGATGAAAATTGCCTCTCACTCCCCTGCTTCCATGACGCAAATTACGATCAATATGATCCTAAACAAAAACGGCATCGATCCAAAGAAGGACGTAGAGATCGTCTTCTTGGCGGGGACGCCTAAGCGAGTTGCGGCCCTGAAGGCCAAGAGCGTGGACGCCACAGTCATTTTTGTGAGTCGCGCGATAGAAGGTCAAATGCGTGGAGACCTCAACATCCTAGCGAGGATGGCGGATTTTGCTCCCCAGCAATCCGGGACGGTCTGGGTGGCCACCGAGGAGACCCTACAGAAGCGACCCGAGGAGGTCCAGGCTTTCGCCACTGCCATGTTGCGAGGTTACCGGGATATGTACAAGCTCGACCTCAACGAGCTGGCCGAGTTTGCGCAGACTCAAAAACCCTGGAGGAAGTTCAATCCGGCCAGCGCCGTGCGAGAGACCATCAAGGTAGCTCGGGAGCTGAAGCTCTGGCCAGTCGATGGCGGTATCACGGAGAAAAACATCACCGCGGCACAGAAGTTTTTGGTGGAAATAAAATTCATGAAACCGGGTAACGTGCTGCCAATCGGTCAGCTCGTCACCACCAAATTTCGAGACCAGGCCCTCAAAGAGTTAGGGCCCGCTTAGTGATGGCTACCAAGGTCGCGGTAAGCAACGTTTCCAAAACCTTCGGTAGCAATGAGAGTCTCGTATACGCTTTAAAAAACATATCTTTTACAGTCGAAGAGGGAAGCTTTGTCGTCATCATCGGGCCCAGCGGCTGCGGCAAGACCTCGCTCCTCAGGATTATCGATGGGTTGATTCCCCCCAACGGAGGAGAGGTCCTGATTGACGGGAGGCCCATCTCGGGACCGGGCCCGGACCGAAGCATCGTCTTTCAAAATTTCCGTCTCCTTCCCTGGCGAAAGGTGCTCGGGAACGTGGAGATGGGGCTGGAGATCAACGGGACCGAAAAGTCTCAGAGGAGAGAACTGTCCAAAAAAGTCGTTGATATTGTGGGCCTATCGGGATTTGAAAACCACTACCCCGTCGAGCTGTCCGGAGGGATGCAGCAGCGCGTGGGCCTGGCCAGGGCCCTGGTGGTTAATCCTGCCATCCTGCTCATGGATGAGCCCTTCGGATCAGTGGACGCGCAAACCCGCGAGCAGCTACAGACAGAGCTGCTCAAGCTCTGGAGCAAAACCCGCAAGACTGTCATCTTTTTCAACCACGACATCGATGAGGCAATTTACCTGGGCGACAAGATCATTCTTTTCTCATCGAGACCAGGCATGGTTCATGAGACCTTCAACGTAGATCTACCCAGACCCCGATGGGAGAGGAAGGCGGAAATCATCGAGAGCGCCGTCTTCATCAATCTAAAAAAGAAGCTATGGAAAGCCCTGGG